>NZ_QETL01000024.1:0-42764 GCF_003105135.1 Stenotrophomonas sp. SPM
GCCCGGCGGAGGTCCACGATCCGGTTCGCTCGCCGGGCATGGCCCGGCGCTACCTTGATTATCGTTCCGCCCAGTCGAGCACGGCTCGACTCTACAGGTACGCGGGGCGCGCGATGGCGCCCGGCGCGTTACTTCTTCAGGCTGTCGCGGATCTCGCGCAGCAGCACCACTTCTTCCTTCGGTGCGGCCGGGGCGGCGTCCTTCTTGCGCGACAGGCGGTTGATCACCTTGATCACCATGAAGATGGCGAACGCCACGATGATGAACTGCACCAGCGTGTTGAGGAAATCACCGTAGCCGATGACCACAGCGGGGATCTCGGTGCCGTCGGCGCCGACACGTGCAGGCGCCAACGTCCAGGCCAGATCGGAGAAATCCACCTTGCCGATCAGCATGCCCATCGGCGGCATGATGATCTTCTCCACCAAGGCGGTGACGATCTTGCCAAAGGCCGCGCCAATGACCACGCCGACGGCGAGGTCGATGACGTTGCCACGCATCGCGAATTCCTTGAACTCGGTGAGCATTCCCATTCTTGTTCTTCTCCTGAGGGCGAGGGTTCGAGCGCAGGTTAACGCAGCCGATGTCAGCCTGCGATGACGCCGTGGCGTTCGGCCACGTTTTCCAGTCGAGCACTGAAACGGTCGCCCGGCTTCAATGCGGCCACGCCCGACGGGGTGCCCATGAAGACCAGGTCGCCGGCGCGCAGCTGCCATAGCTTGGACAGCTCATGCAGGATTTCCGGTACGTTCCAGATCATCTGGTCGAGCAGCGACTGCTGGCGCACTTCGCCGTTCACTTCCAGCGACAGGTTCAACGCGGCCAGGTCGCCCACTTCGCCGGCATGCACGATTTCGCTGATCGGCGCGGAGGCATCGAAGCCCTTCGCCGAATCCCACGGGTGGCCCTTTTCCTTGGCGGCGGCCTGCAGGTCGCGGCGGGTCAGGTCCAGGCCCACGGCATAGCCATAGATCAGCGCGTCGGCATCAGCCACGGCCAGTTCGCCGGCCGGCGCGTCAACGCCGATGGCCACCACCAGCTCCACTTCGTGGTGCAGGTTGCTGGTGGTGGGCGGGTAGGGGATCACATCGTCGTGGCCGACGACGATGGCATCGGCCGGCTTGCAGAAGAACATCGGGCGGCCGCGGTCATCGGCGGCCGGCACCGCAGCGCCCATCTCACGCGCATGGTCGGCGAAGTTGCGGCCGACGCAGTAGATGCGGTGGACCGGGAACGTGCCACCACCTACCACCGGCACACGCGGCACGACGGGGGCGGGGATGACATCGGAAACAGCGGCAGTGGACATGCGGGGGGTTCCAGTCGGAAGGCCCATGCAGTCTAGAACGGTGTGGCGCCCACGTCAGCGGGCGACCGCATCAGCGCGACATCGGCAAAGCTGACTTGCGCACCACGCGGTATTCGCCTTCGACGACGTTGGCATCGGCTGCACGGCGAGCGCCGACAGTCTTGCGCGAGGCCAGCAGCTTCCACGCCAGGCCGATCAGGATCATCGCCGCACCCACGAACACGCCGATGAACACCATCGCTGCCAGGATCGCCAGGCCGAGCAGGCCCACGGCAACGCGCACCAGCGGGTGGCGCGGCTTGCGCGGCGCGAACAGGGTGCGGAACTGTTTGAAGGCGGAAGCGCGAGTAAACATGGCGGCTCGATAGGGCTGGGATCAGCGAAACCAGAGTATCGGGATGCGCCACTGCCATTGAGTGAAAAACTCGTTAAATATAGCCTCTGCTTATTACTAATCAATGACTTGTATTCATGTCGCAGCCAGTCATATGAGCGGGCATGCGACAATCCGGTTTTCCGCAAGAGCCTCCCGCCATGACTGCTGCCGCTGCCCTGATCGCCCTTGATGCCCTTGCCGATGGGGCGTTTGCCGAGGTCGAAGCGGTGGTCGAGGGCGATGCCGAATCGCTGGTGCTGTACCGCGACGGCGCGCAGGTGCGTGCGTTCCTGAACATCTGTCCGCACGCCGGCCGCCGCCTGGACTGGGCACCGGGCCAGTTCCTGAAGAGCCGCGAGGGCCATCTGGTGTGTGCCGCCCACGGTGCCTCGTTTGCCCTGGACAGCGGCGACTGCATCGCCGGCCCCTGCAAGGGCGACCGCCTGCGCGCGGTACCGGTCGACATCCGCGACGGCCAGGTCTACCTGGCCTGAGGCCAGAAGCAGTCGAGCACGGCTCGACTCTACAAAAGCCGTGTCGACCAAGGTCGACAGCTACCAGAGCGAGATCCTTGCCGACCAACGGTCGGCACCCACCATCAGCAGCGGGAACCTGTCGAAGGCGGGGCACTGTGGGTTTGCGGGGTGTGAGCGGCATGGATGCCGCGACCAAGCCCCCATGGACGGGTTGACGGCGTCCCCGCAAACCCACAGTGCCCCGCCATCCCACGGAATGCAGGCGGTTGACGTTGACGTGGCTTCTGCAGGTGCAGGGCGCAGCCCTGCCACACACCCCAACCTCAGAACATCAGGTTGATCATCACCACCACGACCAGCGTGTAGATCAGCGACAGCGGTCCGCCGACCCGCCACATCTCGCGCGGGGTGTAGTTGGCCGGGCCGGTGATCATCGAAATCACCGGATTGGAGGCCGTCATCAGGTTGTTGGACGCCGACAGCGCCACGATCAGCGCGAACGCCGTCGGGTTGCCGCCCGCCGCCAGCGCCAGGTTCACCGCGATGGGTACCATCACGATCGTCGCGCCCACATGGCTGATCACCAGCGAGAACGCGGTGGTCAGCAGCGCCAATGCCACCTCCAGTACCCACAGTGGAATACCGGTCGGCAGCTTGTCGATCGTGTGGCCGGCCACCCATGCCGCCGCACCACTGGAATCCATCGCCCAGCCGAGCGGAATCAGCCCGGCCATCATGAACACCGTTTTCCAGTTGATCGAGGCATAGGCCTCGTCCATGCGCAGCACGCCGGTCAGCAGCATGCCGGCCACGCCGGTCATCAGGGTCAGCGCCACCGGCAGCTTGCTGGTCAGCGCGATGAGGATGGTCAGGGCGAAGATCGACATCGCGATCTTGAACTTGTGCGGGCGCTGCTCGCCGGTCGGGTAGTCGGTCACCACCACGAAGTCGCGGCTCTTGGCGGCCTGCGCCAGGTCGGTCCAGATGCTGTGGAAGACCAGCATGTCGCCGGCGCGCAGCTGCACGTCGCGCACGTCCTCGCGGATCACCTGTTTGTCGCGGTTGATCGCCAGCAGGCTGATGCCGCGCTCCTTGCGCAGGCGCAGGTCGGCCGCGCTCTTGCCGATGACGTTGGAGGTCGGTGGCACCACCGCCTCGGAGATGCCGGCGCGGCTGGGGTTGAACAGGTCGCCCAGATGCTTCAGCCGCGAAGACATGCGCAGGAACTGGTTCTGTGCGAAATCGTGCACTTCCTGGCGCGGCCCCATCACGCCCAGTACGCTGCCCACCCAGATGCGCATCTCCGCCGGTGGCGCCAGGCGGGTGTCGTTGCCGGTCTTCAGCGCCAGCAGCAGCGGCGCATCGTGCAGGGTCTCGGCCTCGCCCAGGGTCATGCCCACCAGCGGGCTTTCAGCGGTCACCACCAGTTCGAACACATCGCCTTCGATGCCGTAGGTCTTGGCGAAGTAGCTCTCGGTGCGCGCCGGGGTCACCCCGTCGTTGACCAGGCTTTCCTCTTCGATCAGCTTGCGGTCGCCGTAGTAGCGGAAGTACAGCAGCGATGCGATCAGCAGAGCCACGCCGATCGGCAGCGGCGCGAACATGCGCAGCGGCTCGATGGTGGCCAGGCCCGAGGGCAGGTTGTTGTTGGCCGAGGCCAGCAGATCGTTCAGCAGGATCAGCGGCGAGTTGCCGACCATGGTCAGCGCGCCGCCCATCACGATCGCCGCCGAGATCGGCAGCAGCAGCCGCTGCAGGGTCAGGCCGGTCCGCGCGACCAGGCGCGAGGCCACCGGCAGGTACAGCGCCATCACCGAGGGGTTCTGCATGAAGGACGAGTTCAGGCCGGCGATGGCCGTGGTCATCATCAGCAGCCGCTGCTCCACGCCGTGGCCGCGCCGCAGCAGCCACGCCGCCAGCCGGTTCAGCGCCCCGGTGCGGTCCAGGCCCGCACCGAGGATGGTGGTGGCGATGATGCTCATCACCGCGTTACCCGAGAAGCCACCGAAGATTTCTTCCGGGGCGATCAGGCCGGTGACACCGAGCACCACCAGCACCACCAGCGCGACCACGTCGGCGCGGATGCGCTCGAACAGGAACATCGCCATCGTGAAGCCGACCAGCCCGAGCACGAGCTTCATGTCGTTGGTCAGCGTCAGCGCGGTATCCATGTGGGGCGCAGCGTCCTCGTGCGTGGGTCAGGTGCGGTCGTACAGCAGGTCCCAGACGCCGTGGCCCAGGTTCTGGCCGCGGGTCTCGAAGTGCGTCTGCGGGCGCCAGTCCGGACGCGGCACGCTGCCACGCGGGCCGGCACGGTTGACCAGGCCGGCGGTGGCGTCGAGCACGTCCCACATCTGCTCGGCGTAGTCTTCCCAGTCGGTGGCGCAGTGCAGGCGGCCGCCCGGGCGCAGTTTGCGCACGATCAGCGCGGCGAACGCCGGCTGCAGCAGGCGGCGCTTGTTGTGGCGCTTCTTGTGCCACGGGTCCGGGAAGTAGATGCGTACTTCATCCAGCGCACCGTCGGCGATCTCGTTCTGCAGCACTTCCACGGCATCGTGGTGGTACAGGCGCACGTGGTCGGCGTTGTCATCGGCCAGCGCGTTCAGCAGGCGGCCCACGCCCGGGGCGTGGACTTCGATGCCGATGTAGTCGCGCGACGGATCGTGCTGCGCGGCGAAGCGCATGGCCGCACCATTGCCGAAGCCGATTTCCAGCACCTTGTGCGCCGGACGGCCGAAGGTGGCGTCCAGGTCGCGCGGCTGGCCGTTGTAGTCGATGCCGAAGCGCGGCCAGCGTTCGTCGAACGCGCGCTGCTGGGCGGGGGTGAAGCGGCCCTGGCGCAGCACGAAGCTGCGCACTTCGCGGCGGCCCTCGCTCACGGTGAAGGGCTTGGGCGGGGCCTTGGAGCCGGCGCTGTCAAAAGGATTGGTCATCAGCCGATCAGCCCATCAATCGGGGAGGAGGCGCTGGCGTAGCGCTTGCGCGGGATGCGGCCGGCCAGGAAGGCCTCGCGCCCGGCTTCGACGGCCTTGCGCATGGCGCTGGCCATCAGCACCGGATGGCGCGCACCGGCAATGGCGGTGTTCATCAGCACGCCGTCGCAGCCCAGTTCCATCGCGATGGCGGCATCGGAAGCGGTGCCCACGCCGGCGTCGACGATGATCGGCACCTTGGAGTCTTCGATGATCTGCAGCAGGTTGTACTTGTTCTGGATGCCCAGGCCCGAGCCGATCGGCGCGGCCAGCGGCATCACCGCGGCGCAGCCGATCTCTTCCAGGCGCTTGGCCAGGATCGGGTCGTCGGAGGTGTAGACCATCACCTCGAAGCCGTCCTTGACCAGCTGCTCGGCGGCCTTGAGGGTCTGCACCACGTCCGGGTACAGCGACTTCTGGTCGCCCAGCACTTCCAGCTTGGTCAGGTTGTGGCCGTCCAGCAGCTCACGGGCCAGGCGGCAGGTGCGCACGGCGTCTTCGGCGGTGTAGCAGCCGGCGGTGTTGGGCAGGATGGTGTAGCGTTCCGGCGGCAGCACGTCCAGCAGGTTCGGTTCGCCCGGGTTCTGGCCGATGTTGGTGCGGCGGATGGCCACGGTGACGATCTGGGCGCCAGCGGCCTCGGTGGCCAGGCGGGTTTCTTCCAGATCCTTGAACTTGCCGGTGCCGGTAAGCAGCCGCGAGCCGTAGGTCTTGCCGGCGATCACCAGCGAATCGGGGGAGACAGGGAGGTTCATGACGCGATTATCGCTTATCCGCCTGAAGATGGGGTCACCTTGCGAGGCCGCCGGGCATGGCCCGGCGAGAGCGAAGCGCGGGGGCCTTGACTCAACCACCGCCCAACGCGTGCACGATCTCCACCACATCACCTTCGGCCAGCACATGCTCGCCATGGCGGCTGCGGCTGACGATCTCGCCATTCACTTCCACCGCCACCCGGCGCTGCAGCAACTGCTCGGCGGCGAGCAGGTCGTGGAGGGTCGCCGAAGCGGGCAGGGTGCGGGGTTCGCCATTGAGATGGATGTTCATCGGGGCATTGTCGCCGATGGCCCGCCGGGATCGGAACAGTTGCATTCTGGCCCGCACGCCACCCCCAGCACACCCCGTACGCGCAGGTTCAGGCGACAATTCATGCGGCGGCGCAGCGTGAGCAATCGGCGGCACGGTGAAACCATTCACCGTGCGTCGGCGTACGTGTGCGCTGGATCCCCAACATTTCCCCCAGGAGTTTCTACATGCTGCTCAGCAAACGCCCGATCCGCTCCCTGATGGCGGCCGCGATCGCGCTCGCCGCGCTGCCGGCCATGGCAGGCGAATCCCCGTTCACCCGCACCGTGTTCTTCGGCGACAGCCTGACCGACAGCGGTTACTACCGCCCGCTGCTGCCGGCCGACGTGCGTCCGGTCACCGGCCAGTTCACCACCAACCCGGGCTGGGAGTGGTCGCAGTTCGTCGCCGACTACTACGGCACCAACGCCAGCCCCAACGGCAACGGCCAGACCGGTGACAACTACGCCGTCGGTGGCGCCCGCGTGGGCGTCGACCTGACCCAGCCGGCGTTCGGCAACGTGCCGGTGCCGTCGCTGAAGACCCAGTATGCCAACTACCTGGCCGCCAACGGTGGCAAGGCCGACCCGAACGCGCTGTACACCGTGTGGGGCGGCGCCAACGATCTGTTCTCGATCACCGCCCCGGCCCAGGCGCCGGCCGTGATCGGCGCAGCGGTCACCACCCAGATCGGCATCGTGACCAGCCTGAAGCAGGCCGGCGCGCAGTACGTGATGGTGCCCAACCTGCCCGACGTCGGTATCACCCCGGGGTTCATCGACCGCGGCGCCGCCGGCCAGGCACAGGGCACCGCCCTGTCCACCGCCTACAACAACGCCCTGTACGGTGGCCTGAAGCAGGCCGGCATCGAGTTCATCCCGCTCGATACCTACACCCTGCTGCGCGAAATCACCGCCAACCCGGGCATGTACGGCTTCAGCAACGTCACCGGCCGCGCCTGCCTGGTCGCCTCGTCGCTGACCTGCAGTCCGCTGGCCTATGTGCGTCCGGATGCGGCCAGCAGCTACCTGTTCGCCGATGACGTACACCCGACCTCGGCCGCCCATGAAATGCTCGGCCAGTACGCCATCTCGATCCTGGAAGGCCCGCGCCTGCAGCAGATCCTGACCCATTCGGCACAGACCATCGGCCGTTCGCGTGCCGACCAGGTCAGCCTGCACCAGGTCGGCCGTCCGGCCGACGGCATGTCCTGGTGGGGGGGCGTGCGTGGCGACATGCAGCGCTACGACCACGCCGATGTGTACGACGGCCTCGCGCCGGCCGGCCTGTTCGGTGTCGACTGGGCGCGTGACGGCATGGTCGTCGGCGGCTTCGCCGGCTTCGGCCGGATGAATGCCGACTTCGGCAACAACCGTGGCGACTTCACCCAGAAGGACACCACCGCCGGTCTGTTCGCGGGCTGGTACGGCGACCGCATCTGGGTCAACGGCCAGGTCAGCTACACCTGGCTGTCCTATGACGTGAACCGCAAGGTCCAGCTCGGCCCGGCCACCCGCGAACACGGCGGCTCGCCGGACGGCAGCAACCTGACCGCGGCCCTGAACGCCGGTTACGAGTTCGGCACCGAAGGCGGCTTCCGCCACGGCCCGATCGCCTCGGTGATCTGGCAGAAGGTGAAGATCGACGGCTACACCGAAACCGCCGATGCCAACACCCTGGCTACCGCGCTGGGCTACGGCAAGCAGGATGTCGATTCCACCGTCGGCCGCATCGGCTGGCAGGCCCGCTTCGATGGCGGCGCCGTCAAGCCGTACGTGCAGGTGACCTACGACCACGAGTTCGAGGACACCAAGCAGGCCAGCGCCTGGGTGCAGAGCCTGCCGGACGTGGGCATGTACCGCGTGCCGGGCATGGACTTCGACAAGAACTATGCAACCGCCATCTTCGGCGCGCGCATGCAGCTGTTCGGCCTGCAGAGCAACATCGGCCTGAGCGCCACCACCCTGCAGAAGCGTGCGCAGGACGCGACGCTGTTCGCCAACTTCAGCGGCAGCTTCTGATCCAGGTCGGGGTCGGATCCCTTTCCGCCAGGAAAGGGCTCTGACCCCATTGCCCAACACCGTCCGCTCCGCATAGACTTTCACCCTGCAATGCGGGCGTAGCTCAATGGTAGAGCTGTAGCTTCCCAAGCTACTGACGAGGGTTCGATTCCCTTCGCCCGCTCCAGCTTCCAACCCCGGTAACGGCTGCGCCGTTGCCGGTTTTTTTTATCGGCCGAGGGTGAGGGTTTCAACAATCCTCATGGCGGGCGGGGCCAGCGGCCCGCTAGCGTTCTTCATCGTCAAGGGAAACCCGAAGCATGAAGAACCACAAGGACGTCGTCGCCCTGCTGCATGAGATCTTCCTGTCGGCCGGCACCGGCTCAAACAAGCAGCTCGAAGCGGTGCGCGCGCTGGGTCGGGCCGGTGGCCCGCGTGCTGCGCAGCTGATCGAACAGATCTACCGCGAAGCCTTCAGTGGTTCGACCCTGCAGATGGCCTGCGTGGCAGCGCTGGGTGAAGCCGCGCGGGGCTGCGCCGCAGGTGCGGAGGACAGCGACTGAAGGCGCGTCGACAGGCCTGTGTGGGCAGCATCATCCCGCCGCAACGCCGCCGCGCTATGCTGCGCGCCTGCCGTCCACTGCCACCGCGATGAAGCTCGCCATCCTGTCCCGCAACAGCTCGCTGTACTCCACCCGTCGGCTGGTCGAGGCGGCCCGTGCACGTGGCCACACCGTCCGCATCCTCGACCCGCTGCGCTGCTACATGCGCATCGCCGCCGATGGCTTTTCCATGCACTACAAGGGTCGGCCGATGACCGGCGTGGACGTGGTCATCCCGCGCATCGGTGCCTCCATCACCCGCTACGGCACCGCCGTGCTGCGCCAGTTCGAACTGATGGGCGCGCGCACCCCCAATCCGTCCGACGCGATCCTGCGCTCGCGCGACAAGCTGCGCGCGCACCAGCTGCTGGCGGCCAAGGGCATCGACATGCCGGTGACGGTGTTCGGCGACAACCCGGACGATACGGTCGACCTGCTGTCGATGCTCGGCCCGCCGCCGCACGTGGTGAAACTCAACGAGGGCACCCAGGGCCGCGGCGTCATCCTGACCGAGAAGGCCAGCGCCTCGCGCGGCATCGTCGAGGCCCTGCGCGGCCTGTACGCCAACTTCCTCATGCAGGAGTTCATCGGCGAGGCCAAGGGCGCGGACCTGCGCTGCTTCGTGGTGGGCGACCAGGTGGTGGCCTCCATGCAGCGGCAGGCACCGGAAGGGGACTTCCGCTCCAACCTGCATGCCGGTGGCACCGCAGTGCCGGCCAAGGCCAGCCGGGCTGAACAGCAGATGGCGGTGCGCTCGGCCAAGGCGCTGGGCCTGTCGGTGTGCGGGGTCGATCTGATCCGCTCCGAGCGCGGCCCGCTGGTGCTGGAGGTCAACTCCACGCCGGGCCTGGAAGGCATCGAAGCGGCCTGCCAGGTGGACGTGGCGTCGCGCATCATTGCCCACGTCGAGAAGATTAAAAAGCATTGATTATCAAGGGCTTGAAATTTTCCTGAAGGATCGCCGCCGGATTTAACACGCCTTTAATCGGGCCCGGCGTACGCTTCAGCCAACCGCAGCTCTGCCTCTCAGCAGGATCGGTAATCGGGATACGACTTCAGGCCCAGGCGGGTAGACCGCCTGGGCCATTTTTATGTCCGGCCCGGCCGTGGTGGACCCCGGTCAAAGGTCCCTTGTGGCGGGGCGGGGCGACTCGTAGAGTTGGGCCTTCGTTCCGGGATGGATCGGGAGGTTGGCGATGTACCGCATCACCATGGTTGCGATGTTGCTGGGCCTGTCTGCGGCCGCCCAGGCCGCATCGGAAAAACCCGTGGTCCAGATGGATCGGCAGGCCCCGGTGGCCGAGCAGGTGCGCCAGATCGAAAAGGCGCTGGACAACGGCGAGTACGCCGAGATTTCAGCCGATGACCGTGCCCAGGTCCGGCAGTCGCTGGAGCGCATCACCCTTCGCATGGGCGACCGGCAGACGGCGCAGGAACTGCCGCCGACGGTGCAGAACGAGGTCTTCAACGACCAGGAGCGGATCAACACCATCCTTATCCGCGCCCATGCGGACAGCCGCCTGGTCTGCCAGCACACCCGCACCACCGGCAGCAACATGCCCAAGAGCCGCTGCCTGAGCGTGGCCGAACGCCGCAGGATCGAGGAAAAAGGCAAGGCGCTGCTCAACGACCAGCGCAGCTACAGGACGCTCTCGCCGCCGCCCGCAGGGCGCTGACCGACGGCTATTGGTGATCCTGCCGGTGGTCCCTTGTGGGCTTGCCTGCCGGGCCGTAGAGTCGGGGATTCTTCATGGACGACAGGAGGCAAGCACGATGCATAGCATGACCACGCTTGGCCTGGCCTTGAGCCTGGCAATGACCTTGGCGTTTACGGCACATGCCCGCGTCGACAAGGACGCCGAGGTCAAACTTGACTCAACCGCGCCGGTGGCCGAGCAGATCGCCGCTATCGAAAAAGCGATGAGTTCAGACAATTACTCTGAGATCAGCATGGAGCAGAAGAGCACCGTGCAGCAGGCGCTGGGGCGCATTCGGCTCAAGATGGGGGACCATCAGCGGGTGGAAGAACTGAGCCCGCAAGCGCGTGTCGAGATCTTCAACGATCAGGACAGGGTCAATACGATCCTCACACAGGCCCACGCCGACAGCCGCATGGTGTGCCGTCGCGAGCGCTCTACGGGCAGCAACATGGCGCAGCGGGTATGCATGACGGTGGCGCAGCGGCGCGAGGCCCTGGAAGCTGCCCGCAAGACGATGCGCGACAGCCAGTCTCTCAACAATCTGAATCCGTCAGGGGGGCTGTAAGTGGCGCGCACGAAATGTTAAGACTGCAACCTGTATCGTTCAGCGGGTAGACGTCGCGTCCACCCGCTCGAGAGCATCCTGAGCGCGTTGGCATCCCCCGACGACCCTTAATGAATCAGAGGTCCCAGTGCGTATTCTCGTAATCGAAGACAACAGCGACATCGCAGCCAACCTTGGCGATTACCTCGAGGACCGGGGCCACACGGTGGACTTCGCTGCCGACGGCGTGACCGGGTTGCACCTGGCCGTGGTGCACGAATTCGACGCGATCGTGCTGGATCTCAACCTGCCGGGCATGGACGGCATCGAAGTCTGCCGCAAGCTTCGCAATGAAGCGCGCAAGCAGACCCCGGTGCTGATGCTGACCGCGCGCGATTCGCTGGACAACAAGCTGGCGGGTTTTGATTCGGGTGCAGATGACTACCTGATCAAGCCGTTCGCCCTGCAGGAAGTGGAAGTCCGCCTCAATGCCCTGTCGCGCCGCGGCAAGGGCGTGCAGACCCGCGTGCTGGAAACCGGCGACCTGGAGTACAACCTCGACACGCTGGAAGTGCGCCGCCAGGGCAAGCTGCTGCAGCTCAACCCGACTGCGTTGAAGATCCTGCAGGCGCTGATGGAGGCCGCTCCGGCGGTGGTGACCCGCCAGGAACTGGAAACCCGCGTCTGGGGCGAAGAACTGCCGGATTCGGACTCCCTGCGCGTACACATCCACGGCCTGCGTGCGGTGGTCGACAAGCCGTTCGAAGTGCCGCTGATCCAGACCCGCCATGGCATCGGATACCGCATCGCCACCCCGGAAGCCTGATTCGGTGGCAACCAAGGGGGAGCGTCGGCGCACGCCCTATCGGCGGCGCCTGCGCAGTCGCATCATCGTCTCGTTCGTGTTGTTGGGCTTCTGCCTGACGACACTGTTCGCGTTCGCCACCAACTGGGCCCGCATGCGCGTGGAAAACCAGCTGGTGGAAGACGTCATGAACCGCAACATCAACGAGTACGCGCGGCGCTTCTACGAGCACCCTGGACGCAACCCCGAAGTACCGGTGCAGCAGATCCGGGCATACGCGTATTCGAGCGACAAGTTCGACCGCGTGCGCGAGAACCAGCCGGATTGGGCGGCGTTGCCCAATGGCAATTACAACCTCAGCGGCATCGACGAACAGAACCAGCCATATGCCTACAAGCTGGCCGTGCGCAAGGCGGACGACGCCTGGTTCTTCCTCGCCTATGACATGACTGACAGCGTGCGCGGCGGGCAGCAGCTCAACCGCGCGCTGGTGCTGTCGGTGCTGGTGTTCAGCCTGCTGTCGCTGGTGCTGGGCTGGTGGTCGGCGTCGAAGGTGATGAAGCCGGTGTCCGACCTGGCCGCGCGGCTGCGCGCCTACCGCGGCGGCACCAGTGATCCCGAGCCGTTGGCGCCGCGCTTCCCCGACGACGAAGTGGGGCAGCTGGCGCAGGCGCTGGATGACTATTCCTCGCGCCTGACCGAAGTCGTGCAGCGCGACCGTGAGTTCAATGCCGACGTCAGCCACGAACTGCGCACGCCACTGGCGGTGATCCGCGGCGCGACCGAGCTGCTGCTGACCCGTCCCGGCCTGGACGAGAAAGTGCTGCAGCGCCTGCAGCGCATCCAGCGTGCCGAACAGCAGTGCAGCGATCTCATCGGCGCCTTGTTGCTGCTGTCGCGCAACGAGCGCGGGCAGGGCACCAGCAACGTGGCGCGGGTGGCCGAGCAGCTGCTGGATGCGCACCGCGCGCAGCTTGGCGGCAAGCCGCTGGAGTTGGTTCTGGAAGGCGAGCGCGGCCTGGTGATCGATGCACCGGAAGCGGCCTTGTCGGTGGCGCTGGGCAACCTCATCGGCAATGCCGTGAAGTATTCGCAGGATGGCAGCGTGCGCGTGCACGTCAGCAGCAATGCGGTGTCGGTGACCGACAGTGGCCCCGGCCTGAGCGAAGAAGACGCCGCCAAGCTGTTCCAGCGCGGTTATCGCGGCACCCATGCCGGCCACTCGCAGGGCGGTGGCATCGGCCTGTCGATCGTCAGCCGCCTGTGCGATCTGTACGGGTGGCAGGTGAGCGTGCGGCCCGGTGGCGATCGCGGCGTGATCGCGACGCTGACGTTCTCGCCGAAGCCGCTCTGACGATGAGTGGTGGGTGCGGACCGTTGGTCCGCACTGGTAGATGCCAACCTTGGTTGGCAGCAATGCAGTCGAGCATGGCTCGACTCTACAGTTGTCCTCATCCACGCATGGCATGGGTCCATTGTCGTAACCGGCGTTCATGGGCCCGGCTTCCGCCGGTGGACGCCCATGCTTTCCCGTGCCACGCAGTGCTGTGACGCATTTGCCTCCTGACATCCGCCCGCGCGGATGGCCAGATGCCATGTCAACTGCGAGGAACTTGGCCATGTCACACCGTACCCGTTACCCCAACCTGCACCAGCTGGTCGGCGATTCCATCGACGTGCTTTCCGCCGATGTCGCTGCACGCATCGAAGCCGTGCTGAAGGATCCTGGTGACCTGATGTCCATCCTGCAGGAAAGGATGGAGGCCGACGATGCCACCGACCACGCGGCGACGCGTGCCGGGCTGACCGACCAGCAGAGCGGTACGGTGGCCGGTCTCAGGCGCACCGTGTCCGGTATCAGTACGCTGACCAGGCTCATGCATGCCGCGCACATCGCGCGCACGCATGGCGGTCCGCTGCAGGCCGTGCCGCCGCAGACGATGGAGGGCCTGATGGTGGCCGCACGCGAGCTGACCCGCCATGTGCAGCAGCAACTGCAGGCCGAGCGCATGCGCGGTGCGGCGACGCTGCAGTAATGTAGAGCCGAGTCCGCGCTCGGCTGCCTTGGCGGCTGCAGGGCCTCCACTGTAGAGCCGAGCCCACGCTCGGCTGCTTATGCGGCTGCGCCGCCGCCCGAGCATCGGCTCGGGCGCTACGCCTGCGATGTCTCAGCTGCTTTGCTGGAAGCGGTGTCGCCGGGAATGGGTGTCGGCGTGCCCAACATCTCCACCACATACAGGCGCTTGACCAGTACGAACAACACCACGGTCAATGGTGCAGCCAGCAGTATCCCGGCCGGCCCCAGCAGTGCACCGATGCCGAACAGCGAGAAAAGCAGCAGGGCAGGGGGCAGGTCGACGGCACGCTGCTGGATGAGCGGCTGCAGCAGATGCCCCTCCACCTGCTGCACCACCACGAACAGCGCCACCGTGGCCAGGGCGATTTCCGGGCTGACCGTAAACGCCAGCAGGATGGCCGGTACTGCGGCCAGGATCGGGCCGACGATCGGCACGAAGTCCAGCAGCGCGGTGATGATGCCGAGCCCGAACGCCACCGGCACACCCAGCGCCCACAGCCCCAACCCGGTGAGCAGCCCGACCACGGCCATGGCCAGCAACTGCCCGCCCAGCCAGGCCTTCAGTGCATTGCCGCTGGCATGAAGCGCGTCTGCCACGGCCGGGCGCTGACGCGTGGGCAGCAGCTTGAGCAGGCCCGTGCGGTACAGATCCGGTTGCGCCGCCAGATAGATGCCGCCAATCAGTACCAGGAACAGGTCCGCGATCCCGCCGGTGGCCGACATTGCCAGCGACCCGGCGCGGGCCGCCATCGTCGATACGCTGGATTGCGCGTTCTGGGTCAGCTCATGCACGGTGGAGCCGACCGGACTGTCCGCCAGCCAGGTCTGGAAATTTTCCCAGGCGGCCGGCAACGTCTGCCGCAGCGTCGCCATCTGTGCCCCCAGTTGCGAACCGAACAACCACATGGCCGCAGTGAACAGCACCACCAGCAGCAGCACGGTCAGGCCCAGCGCCCAACCCTCCGAGAGCGGCGTGTAGCGCAGCACCGCGCCGACAATCGTCCGCAACAGTGCCGCCACCACCACCGCCCCGAAGATCAGCAGGACCAGTTGCGACAGCTGCCACAGCAGGAGGCCGAGGGCGACCAGCGCCAGGGTCACCACCACGCGGGCGGTATAGGAACGGAGGGAGGCGGTGGGCACGGTCGATCTCACAGGCAGGCGCAATACAGGCGCAGGACCATAGCGGGGCGCGTGAGAAGACGGTGTGTGTCTGCGGGGTTACAGCGGGGTGGTTGCCAACGCCTCAGGTCGAGGCGAGTTGCAGATACCGCGCATGCAGCGCTTCCACCTGCGCCTGCAGGTCATCGGGATGGCCATCGTTGACCACCACGTCATCGGCCAGTGCCTGGCGCTTTGTGCGGCTGGCCTGGGCGGCAATCATCCGGTCAGCCAAGGCGGCATCGATGCCGTCGCGCCGCATCAACCGCGCGTGCTGCACGGCCTCGGGCGCATCGACCAGCAGAATCCGGTCCAGCCACGGGTACGCCTGGCGGCCGCCAACCTCGGTCAACAGCGGAATCGCCGCCAGCGCGTAGGGGCTGGCGGCCTGCTCGCACTGCTGCTGCATCACGCGCCGGATGGCCGGATGGGTGACTGCCTCCAGGGCGACCCGTTCGGCGGGGTCGGCGAACACATGGGCCCGCAGGCGGGCCCGGTCCAGGCTGCCATCGGCCAGCAGCATCTCCGCACCGAAGCGTTCGGCGATGGTGGCGAGGGCCGGGCTACCGGCCGCAACGACCTCGCGCGCGGCCAGGTCCGCGTCGGCCACGACGATCCCCAGCGCCTCGAAGCGCCGGGTCACCTCGCTCTTGCCGGCGGCGATGCCGCCGGTCAGGCCTACCACATAGCGGCTCATGGCGACAGCGTCAGCGCAGCCCGCTCATGACCAGGTACTGGTTCACCACCGGCTCGCCCCACATGAAGTACACCCAGCCAGCCAGCGCCAGGTAAGGGCCGAACGGAATCGGCGTTGCCTTGTCGCGGCCGCGGGTATACAGCCAGATCGAGCCGATGACGGCGCCCAGCACCGACGACAGCAGGATGATGGGCAGGATGCCCTTCAGCCCGCACCAGGCGCCCAGCGCAGCCAGCAGCTTGGCGTCGCCGCCGCCCATGCCGTCGCGGTTGGTCACCAGCTTGTAGGCCCTGGCCACGATCCACAGCACAAGGAAGCCCGCCGCGGCACCGATCAGGGCCGGTTTGGCCGGCATGTACAGGTTGTCCATGCTCCCGACCAGGCCCAGCCACATGAGTGGCAGAGTGATCTGGTCCGGCAGGTACTGTGTGCGCAGGTCAATGCCCGACAGGGCGATCAGGAAACAGGTCAGCACGATCGCGCCGAAGCCCTGCCAGCCGAAACCGAACTGCCAGACGCAGCCCAGCACCATCACCGCAGTCAGCGCTTCCACCAGCGGGTACTGGATGGAGATGGGCGCCTTGCAATGGCGGCACTTGCCGCCCTGGACGATCCAGCTGAACAGCGGGATGTTCTCGTACCAGGACAGCTTGTGCTTGCAGTGCGGACAGTGCGACGGCTCGACCACGATGCCTGGTGGTGGCGGGTCGTAGATGTCCGGCTGCTCCAGGACCTCGCGCGCCTCGCGCTTCCACTCCCACATCATCCGCTTGGGCAGGCGCAGGATGACCACGTTGAGGAAACTGCCCAGTAGCAGCCCCAGGGCGGCCGCGGCGGGGTAGCCGAGGCCGGGATGCTGGTCGAGAAATGCCATTGTTACCTTTAGCCGACGACGGCGCCGAGTTTGAAGATGGGCAGGTACATCGCGATGACCATACCGCCTACGACCACGCCGATGAAGACCATGATCATCGGTTCCAGCAGGCTGCTCAGCGCATCGACCGCATTGTTGACTTCCAGCTCATAGTACTCGGCCACCTTGAAAAGCATGGCATCAAGTGCACCGGCCTCTTCGCCGATGCCAGTCATCTGGATGACCATGTGAGGGAACAAGTTTTGCTGTTTCATCGCGACATTGACGGGGTAGCCCACCGAAACGTCATCTCGCATACGGAGCACCGCTTCTTCGTAGATCTTGTTGCCTGTCGCGCCTGCCACGATGCTCAGTGCCTCCACGAGCGGTACGCCTGCCTTGAACGTCACGGCCGTGGTGCGGGCAAATCGAGCGATGGCGCTGTTATGCATGATCTGGCCGATAACAGGAACTTTCAGGATGAATCGATCCATGGCGTGCTGCATTTTGGGTGAGCGCTTGTACGCCATGGTCGCTGCAACCACAGAGCCAATCACCACCGCGAGGATTAGCCACCACCAAGAGACCATGAATTTGGACAGATTGACGACCAGCATGGTGAATGCTGGCAGGTCGGCGCCAAATCCTTTGAAGACGTCCTCAAATTGCGGCACCACCCAGATCAGCATGATGGAGCTAACCAGCATTGCGACAACAACCACCATCGCGGGGTAGAACAGCGCTTTTTTGATTTTGCCCTTCAGGGCTTCGATATTCTCTTTATAGGTCGCGACCGTATCAAGCACGGTCTCCAGCACACCGGCACCTTCGCCGGCTCGGACTAGGTTTCGATAGAGTTCGTCGAACTGGACGGGATGCTTGCTTACGGCCTCATAGAGAGACGAGCCGCCTTCGATGTCCGTCCGGATGGTGTCGACCATCTTTTTCATTCGCGGATTTTTATGTCCGCTTCCAATAATCTCCAGTGCAGATACAATCGGGACGCCGGACTTCATCATCGTGGCCATCTGGCGACTGAAGAAGGCTACGTCTTTCGGCCCGACCGGCTTGCCCGCGGATCCAAACAGCGGCTTTGGCTTCACCTTCACTTGGCCTGGGTTGATCCCCTGGCGACGTAGCTCGGCGCGAAGCAGGTTGGCGTTCTTGGCGAGCTGTTCGCCTTTCATCTTCACGCCACGCTTGTCGGTCCCCTCCCAGACAAACGGCTGTAGCTCCATGGTGCTTCGCGCCACGGGCTGCTTCTTGATTGCACTGCGACTGACTGACATGTTGTCTCCCCAAGGCCCGCCATCCCCAGGCGGGCATCATGACCGAGGATGTTAGCGGGTTCGGAGCTGTTCGGGGAGCCTGCCAGCGTGACGTGCCGCAGCATTTCAGTCGTTTCGGGGCGAAAGGTGACGCTGCGCGTCACACTGGCGGGTCCGTCGCATTTTTTGCCCGGGATGCTTCACATACAACAAATTGCTGCCATCATTGGTGCCGGGGAAATCTAGAGGGGCGCGTGCCGGGGTTGGCACGCAACCTGCGTTGATACACCCGCAGGGCGCAAGATCCGCTCAACCGGCAATCGGCCGGGTCTATCCTGCGCACTGACTCAACCACTACTTATCTTGGGGATGTACACATGAAGAACCAGAAGGGCTTCACCCTCATCGAACTGATGATCGTCGTCGCGATCATCGCCATCCTGGCCGCCATCGCACTGCCGGCTTATCAGGACTACGTGTCGAAGTCGAAGGTCACCGCTGCCCTTGCCGACATCTCGTCGCATAAGACTCAGTTCGAGATGGAAGTCAGTGAGGGCCGGACTCCGACTCTTGCTTCGTCCGGCTTCCAGGCAAACAACACCGGTGCATGTTCCACCATCGCTGTTGCCGGCACTGGTATCACGTGCACGATCCGTGATCCGGGTACCCGCATTGGCGCTGGTGCTCAGATTGCGCTGAACTATAGCAACTCGACTGTGGCTTCTGGTGTTGTTACTGCAGCTGGTGGCTTTGTCTGCGTCGGTACCGGAATTGACGCCAAGTTCCTGCCGAAGGGCTGCACTGCAGGTTCGACTGGCAGCTAATGGAGTGGCTGGCATACGCCAGTCTCTGTTGCTTGACACAAGGCCCGCTTAACGCGGGCCTTGTGCTAAATGGGCTCGATGTCGGGTCGGTGTTCTTGGGGTGCGTCAAGTGAGAAATCTAGGGTGTGGAGAGACTCACTATGAAGATTTCGAAAGGCTTTACGCTTATTGAGTTGATGATCGTCGTAGCGATCATCTCCTTACTCGCGTTGATCGCGATGACTGCTTTTCCGCCTTACATTGCACGAACGCAGCTTGCTGCTGCCTTGGCTGATGTGACGCCTGGCAAGACCATCATAGAAACAACAATCTATGAAGGTAGTTCGCCAGCGAACGTAACGGCGGAGTCGGTCGGAGGAAGTCAGAACGCGCATTGTTCTTCCGTCACAGTTGAATTGAGTAGTGCTGGCGAGGGCTTCATACGTTGCACGCTCAAAGGCATTGCGGCAGTTGAGGGGCGAAATCTCTATCTCCGTCGTTCAAGCGCAGGGGGCTGGAGTTGTGACGCAAGTGAGTTCGACGTGAATTTTCGACCTTCGGGTTGCTAGGGCGTGGGGATTATCTCAATTCAGAAGACGGTGGTCGTCGCCGCGCTCTAGAGGTACTGGACTACAGGCCTTTGTGAGCTGTCCTATCGCTGGCAAGTTGACTTGCATAGTCGTCTGCCGAGGATCCCTGGTCTCTTTGACAAGTTGATTCTCAGTCGCTGAGCGCCAAGCGGATCGGGGCTTGATGTGGTGATGATCCAACGCCGACACTGGCCTGACGCACTGTCCAACGATTTTTGGGGCCACATTTGGGTCAGGCAGCCGCTCCAACGGGGTCCGCGCGGTTACCATATCTGCCAATTGCTTACATTCCGTGGCGGCATACAGTCGCAGGGCGCAGTGAGAGGATCCCAATGAACGCCGTAACCACCGCCAATCTCGTCGGCATCACCGGCCTTGCTCGCCGCCTCGTCCAAGACGGCGCTCTAGACGAAGCCGCTGCCCGCGATGCGATGGCCAAGGCTGCAGCCGCACGGCTGCCCCTCCCGACCTGGTTCGCCCAGAACAAGCTGGTCAGCTCTGCACAGCTGGCAGCTGCCAACTCGGTCGAATTCGGCATGCCGCTGTTCGACGTGTCCACGTTCGACGCCAGCCTGAACGCCATGTCGCTGGTCAGCGAGGAGCTGCTGCGCAAGCACAACGTGCTGCCGCTGTTCAAGCGCGGCGGCCGGCTGTTCGTCGGTACCAGCAACCCGACCCATTCGCTGGATGAGATCAAGTTCCACACCAATCTGGTGGTGGAGCCGATCCTCGTCGATGAGGACCAGATCCGGCGCACGCTGGAGCAGTGGCACGCCAGCCACGACACCATGGGCGACGCGCTCGGTGGCGATGACGAGGGCATGGCGAACCTGGAGTCGTCCGGCGGCGACGATGACCTGTCCGCCAGCGGCGACACGGGCATCGACGCCAAGGGCGATGACACCCCGGTGGTCAAGTTCGTCAACAAGGTGCTGGTCGACGCGATCCGCAAGGGCGCCTCGGACATCCATTTCGAGCCCTACGAAGACGATTACCGCGTGCGCCTGCGCATCGATGGCCTGCTGAAGATGGTCGCGCGCGCGCCGGTCAAGTTGAACCAGCGCATCGCCGCGCGCCTGAAGGTGATGGCGCAGCTGGATATCGCTGAAAAGCGCGTGCCGCAGGACGGACGCATCAAGCTGAACCTGTCCAAGACCAAGCAGATCGACTTCCGCGTCAGCACCTTGCCGACGCTGTTCGGCGAGAAGGTGGTGCTGCGTATCCTGGATGGCAGCGCAGCCAAGCTGGGCATCGACAAGCTGGGTTACGAGCCGGACCAGCAGAAGCTGTTCCTGGATGCGATTCACAAGCCCTACGGCATGGTGCTGGTGACTGGCCCGACCGGTTCGGGCAAGACCGTGTCGCTGTATACGGCGCTGGGCATCCTCAACGACGAGACCCGCAACATCTCCACCGCGGAAGACCCAGTGGAAATCCGTCTGCCCGGTGTCAACCAGGTGCAGCAGAACAACAAGCGCGGCATGACCTTCGCGGCCGCGCTGCGCTCTTTCCTGCGACAGGATCCGGACATCATCATGGTCGGCGAAATCCGCGACCTGGAAACGGCCGAGATTGCGATCAAGGCGGCGCAGACCGGCCACATGGTGCTGTCCACCCTGCATACCAACGACGCGCCGCAGACCATCGCGCGCCTGATGAACATGGGCATCGCGCCGTACAACATCACCAGCTCGGTGACCCTGGTGATCGCCCAGCGCCTGGCGCGGCGCCTGTGCAACAACTGCAAGCGGCCGGCCAATCTGCCGGCCCATGCGCTGCTGGCCGAGGGCTTCACCCAGGAGCAGCTCGATGCCGGCATCCAGCTGTACGAAGCGGTGGGCTGCGACGAGTGCACCGAGGGCTACAAGGGCCGTACCGGCATCTACCAGGTGATGCCGATGACCGACGAGATCTCGACCATCATCCTGGCCGGCGGCAATGCGCTGCAGATTGCCGAGGCGGCACAGGCGATCAAGGTGAATGACCTGCGCCAGTCCGCGCTGAAGAAGGCGGCGGCGGGTGTGACCAGCCTGGCCGAGATCAACCGCGTGACTAAGGATTGACGGGGTTGTAGCGCCCGAGCCGATGCTCGGGCGGCGGCGCAGCCGCCAAGGCAGCCGAGCGTGGGCTCGGCTCTACACATGCATGGCCGGGTTCAGTAGATCCACGCCATGCGTGGCCGAGATCAACCGCGTGACCAAGGATTGACGGGGTTGTAGCGCCCGAGCCGATGCTCGGGCGGCGGCGCAGCCGCCAGAGCAGCCGAGCGTGGGCTCGGCTCTACAAATGCATGGCCGGGTTCAGTAGATCCACGCCACGCGTGGATGGCGCGGCCCCTGGCTCTCACTCCATCCCCAGCTTCTTCAGCTTGTAGCGCAGCGCCCGGAAGGTGATGCCCAGCTGTGCGGCCGTGCGGGTCTTGTTCCAGCGGTTTTCCTCCAGCGCACGCTGGATCGCGCTGCGCTCGAGCTGCTCGATGTAGGAGGGCAGGGCGGCGCTGCCGGGGGGCAGGTCGACCACGGCTTCGGGTGCGGCAGGGCCGCCGACGGTGCGCGGGGCGTGCTGCGGCAGGCGCAGGTCGTCGGCGCCGATGCGGTCTTCCTCGGCCAGGGCCAGGGCGCGCTCAAGGATGTTCTCCAGTTCGCGCACATTGCCCGGGAAGCCGTAATGAGCCAGCGCATCCAGCGCCGAGGGCGCCAGCAGCGGAGTGGCGCGGCCGTGGCTGCGGGCCAGCCGGGCGAGGATCGAACCGGCGAGGTCCGGCAGGTCCTGGCGGCGCTCGCGCAGCGGCGGGACCCGCAGCTCGATGACGTTGATGCGGTAGTACAGGTCGTGGCGGAAGCGGCCGTCCTCGACCAGCTCGGCGAGATCCTTGTGGGTGGCCGAGAGGATGCGCACATCCACCGGTTCTTCGTTGGCTGCGCCCAATGCGCGCACCGACTTTTCCTGGATGGCGCGCAGCAGCTTGACCTGCATCTGCAGGGGCAGCTCGGCCACTTCATCCAGGAACAGGGTGCCGCCGTGCGCGGCCTGGAACAGGCCGGGCTTGTCGGCGTGGGCGCCGGTGAAGCTGCCCTTGCGATGGCCGAAGAACTCGCTCTCCATCAGCTCGGTCGGAATGGCACCGCAGTTGACCGGAATGAACGGGCCCGAGGCGCGTGCGCCCTGCGCGTGGATGGTGCGTGCGACCAGCTCCTTGCCCACCCCGGATTCGCCGAGGATGTAGACCGGCGCCTGGCTGCGGGCGACCTTGCCGATGGTGGCGCGCAGCACGTCCATGGCGGGGGAAACCCCGAGCAGGCGGGCGGCCTGTTCGGTGGCAGCCGTCGGCACCTGGCGCTCGCTGCTGTTGAGTTCCAGCGCGTGCTTCACCAGGCCACGCAGCACGCTGATGTCCACCGGCTTGCTGACGAAGTCGAAGGCGCCGGCCTTCAGCGCCTCCACGGCCAGGTCCATGCTGCCGAAGGCGGTGATCATCGCCACCGGCGTACGCGGGTAGTGGTGGGCGATCTCACTGACCAGTTCGATGCCGTTGCCGTCCGGCAGCCGCATGTCGGTGATGCACAGGTCATACGGGTTGCTGGCCAGCAGTTCGCGGGCTTCGGCGAGGTTGGCGGCGGTGCTGATGCGAAGGCCCATGCGGCCAAGGGTCAACACCAGCAGTTCGCGGATGTCGCGTTCATCGTCGACGACGAGGGCGCTGCGGGTTTCGTTCATGGACAGGGAAGATAAACGAGGGGGGCTGGAAGCGACAAATGTTTGACGCGGCGGATCAATGCGGAAGCAGGGTGTGCGGGCCGGGCAGAACCAAGCGGAAGCAGGAGCCGCCGGCCGGCACGGGGATGTAATCCAGGCGCGCCTGGTTGGCCCGGCACAGCTCGCGGGCGATATACAGCCCCAGACCGGTGCCGTGCTCGGAGGTGGTGAAGAAGGGGCGGAACAGCTGCGCAGCCACGGCCTCGGGGATGCCGGGGCCGCGGTCCATCACATCGATCACCGCGCTGCGCTCGTGCTGGGCCACGCGCAGGCGCACGCGCGCCGGCTGCTCGCCGATGCGGCCGTACTTCAGCGCGTTGTGGACCAGTACGGTCAGCACCTGGTAGAGGTGGCGGCTGTCTACCAGCGCGGGCACCGAGGTGTCGTTGATGATCGGCTCAATGCTGTCCGTTTCCAGGGTCTGGCCCTGCTTGTACTCCAGCACGAAGCGGCGCACGAAGGCGGCCAGGTCGACGTTTTCGGGGTTGGCGCGCTCGCGGCGGGCCAGGCCCAGTACGCTCTCGACGATGCCGTTGGTACGCTGGCACTGCTGGTGGATGATCTGCAGCAGGCGGCGGTCGCTCTCGTTGAAACCGGTGCCTTCTTCCAGCAGCTGCACGGCGTAGTTGATGGCCGCCAGCGGGTTGCGGATCTCGTGCGCCAGGCTGGCCGAGAAGCGGCCCATGGCCGAGAGGGTGAGCGACTCGGCACGGCGCGAGACCACGCTGGAGTCGTCCAGGAAGACCAGGGCCAGCTCGCTGCCGGCCAGCAGGCGGGCAAACCGGGGCTGTACCTCGGGCTGGTCGGGGTTGAGCTGCAGCGGCAGTTCGTCCTGGGCCCAGCCGTTGCGCCAGCGGGTCAGGCGCCGGGCCAGTTCGGGGGCGATGCTGGCCAGGTCCAGCTGGCCGGTCTCGCCGACCCCGTCGTTGTCGCCCAGCAGCTGGGAGGCTGCTTCGTTGGCCAGGGTGATGCGGTTGTCGCCATCAACGACGATCACCCCGGTGCGCATGCGGCGGATGATCAGCTCGTTGATCTGGAACAGGTTGGCCACTTCATCGCCGCGCTGGTTGGCCAGCTGCTGGTTGCGGCGCGCGCGGTTGCCGACCTGGTAGCTGATGAAGGCCAGGGCCAGGTAGCTGGTGGCAAACATCGCCAGTTCGGCCAGGGTGCGGGTGGGGTCACCGCCCTCCAGCACCTTCCACAGGTACTCGGCGGCGGTGGCGACGCTGGCGGCCAGGGCCAGCACCAGCCCCCAGCTGAGGGGCAGCAGGGTGGCCGCGGCGGCGATGTTGAACAGCAGCGACATCGAGATGCCGGCGCTGGCACCGGGCAGGGCGTGGGCCAGCAGGCTGGCGGCGATGATGTCCAGCAGCACGCCGGTGACCACGATCGGCAACAGCCAGCGCTCGCTGCGGCCCACCACCAGCAGCAGCAGGGACAGCGCCAGATAGGTGGCCCCGACGCCGTACGCCAGGCGCGGGTGGTGCGCTTCGCCGACCATGGCCGACAGCGGGCTGTACAGCAGCGCGGCGATGACCGAGGCGATCAGCACGCGGTACAGCGCGAAGAAATACAGCTCGCGCCGGGGAATCGATTCGATGCGGTCGATCAATGAAGCACTGGGTGACACGCCGGAACTCCCCTTCTGGCTGCCTGGAACTGGATCTGACGGCGTTGGCACTGCAGCGTACCCGATGTTCCCCCGACCACCGGACGCATGCTTTGTAGAGTCGAGCCATGCTCGACTCTACCTCGACGCCACGCCTCCCAGTATAGGCCTGTGGAAGCGGTTTCCTGCGCAATCGGACCGGGCCGGGCCCACGGGGCCGCCCCGCCAGGGCGGCGCAACTGCCTGAATGACGGTGGAAATCTGGCCGGGTCTGGCCTTTTGTCCATACTTCTTTGCGCCCCGGCGCCGGCTCGGCCACAATAGTGGGCCCGCCGCGGTCCATGCCGGCGCCCCGCCGGGGCCCCTGAGGAATTGCGTGCGGTCGTTCCTATTCCCACGGTGACGCATGAATTTCCACGAATACCAGTCAAAACAGCTGCTTGCCGAGTACGGCATCCCGGTCCCGGCCGGCAAGGTCGCGGCGACCCCGGACGAAGCAGTCGAAGCTGCCAACTCCCTGGGCCAGGGCCCCTGGATGGTCAAGGCGCAGATCCACGCTGGCGGCCGCGGCAAGGCTGGCGGCGTCAAGTTCTGCAAGACCACTGACGACGTGAAGGCCGCTGCGGCCAAGATGCTCGGCACCAAGATGGCTACCTACCAGACCGCAGGCGTTGAACTGCCGGTCAACCTGGTGCTGGTGACCACCGCCGGCGAGATCGTCAAGGAACTGTACCTGTCGGTGCTGGTTGACCGTGGCACCAAGACCATCACCTACATCGCTTCTTCGGAAGGCGGCGTGGAGATCGAGCAGGTTGCTGCTGAAACCCCGGAGCTGATCCACTCGCTGAACGTCGACTTCGTCGAAGGCGTGCAGGGTTACCACGGCCGTGATTTCGGCTTCAAGCTGGGCCTGACCGCCAAGCAGGCCGGCCAGTTCGCCAGCATCATGGTGAACCTGTACCGCCTGTTCAACGAAAAGGACCTGGCCCTGGTTGAAATCAACCCGCTGGCCATCCTGGACGACGGCAACCTGTACGCGCTGGACGGCAAGTTCGACAGCGACGACAACGCCGCCTTCCGCCAGAAGGCCCTGGTAGCCATGCGCGACAAGACCCAGGAAGATCCGACCGAAGTGATCGCTTCGGAACTGGACATCAACTACGTCACCATGGACGGCAACATCGGCTGCATGGTGAACGGCGCCGGCCTGGCCATGGCCACCATGGACGTCATTAAGCTCAACGGCGGCGAGCCGGCGAACTTCCTGGACGTGGGCGGCGGTGCCAACAAGCAGCGCGTCATCGAAGCCTTCAAGCTGATCCTGTCCTCGGACAAGGTCGAAGGCATCTTCGTCAACATCTTCGGCGGCATCGTCCGCTGCGACATGATTGCCGAAGGCATCATCGCCGCCGTGAAGGAAGTGGGCGTCAAGGTTCCGGTCGTGGTCCGCCTGGAAGGCACCAACGTGGAAGAAGGCAAGCAGCTGCTGCGTGACAGCGGCATGGCCATCATCCCGGCTGACAACATCAACGATGGCGCCAAGAAGATCGTTGAAGCTGTCAAGAACGCTGCCTGATACCGACACCAAGGAATTCCAATGTCTGTTTTGATCAACAAGAACACCAAGGTGATCGTGCAGGGCTTCACCGGCCAGCAGGGCACCTTCCACGCCACTCAGATGATCGAGTACGGCACCCAGGTCGTCGGCGGCGTGACCCCGGGCAAGGGTGGCACCACCCATATCGACCTGCCGGTCTTCAACACCGTTGCCGACGCCGTGCAGAGCACCGGCGCCAACGCTTCGGTCATCTACGTGCCGCCGCCGTACGCGGCTGACGCGATCCTGGAAGCCGCGGCTGCCGGCATCAAGGTCATCGTCTGCATCACCGAAGGCATCCCGGTGCTGGACATGCTGCGCGTCAAGAACGTGCTGACCCGTGCCCACCCGGACACCGTGCTGATCGGGCCGAACTGCCCGGGCGTCATCACCCCGGGTGAGTGCAAGATCGGCATCATGCCGGGCCACATCCACAAGCCGGGCAAGATCGGCATCGTGTCGCGTTCGGGCACCCTGACCTACGAAGCGGTCAAGCAGACCACCGAAGTCGGCCTGGGCCAGTCCACCTGCATCGGCATCGGTGGTGACCCGATCAACGGCCTGAACTTCGTCGACTGCCTGAAGCTGTTCAACGAAGATCCGCAGACCGAAGGCATCATCATGGTCGGCGAAATCGGCGGTGACGCTGAAGAAGCCGGTGCCGAGTACATCAAGAACCACGTGAAGAAGCCGGTCGTCGGCTTCATCGCCGGTGCGTCGGCTCCGGCCGGCAAGCGCATGGGCCACGCCGGTGCGATCGCCTCGGGCGGCAAGGGCACTGCCGAAGGCAAGTTCGCCGCCATGGAAGCTGCCGGTGTCGTCACCGTCCGCTCGCCGGGCGACCTGGGCGCTGCCATCGCCAAGCTGGTGAAATAAGATCGACTGCCTCTGGCAGACGCTCTTGTAGAGTCGAGCCATGCTCGACTTGCTTGAAACAGAAGAGCCGCCTCCGGGCGGCTTTTCTGCGTCTGGCGGTATGCCGGCCGGCCCATCCACGCATGGCGTGGATCTACTGGGGATGGTCAGGCGGGCGCACGGTGCGGCGTTACAATGGGTCATTGCAACCACAGGCTGGATTCCCATGGCTTCGATCCGCATCGCGATGGCGCAGTTCGACTTTCCCGTCGGCGATGTCGCCGGCAACACCGAGCGCATCATCGAGATGATCGGCCAGGCGCGCGAAGAGTACGGCGCCGAGCTGGTGATGTTCCCCGAGCTGGCGGTGAGCGGCTATCCGCCGGAGGACCTGCTGCTGCGTCCGGGCTTCCTTTTTGAGTGCGAACAGGCGCTGGGCCGCATCGCCGCTGCCTGCCGTGGCATCACCGCCGTGGTCGGCTGGCCGCAGGCCGCCGGTGCGGTGGTCTATAACGCTGCCAGCGTGCTGCGTGATGGCCTGGTCGAGCGCACCTACCGCAAGCGCGAGCTGCCCAACTATGCCGTATTCGACGAGCGCCGCTACTTCGACGTGGACCCGGACGGCGGCAGCTGCGTGTTCGAGGTCAACGGCGTGCCGGTCGGCCTGCTGATCTGCGAGGACCTGTGGTTCGCCGAGCCGCTGGCCGACACCGTGCGCGAGGGTGCGCAGCTGGTGGTGGTGCCCAACGCCTCGCCGTATGAGCGCGGCAAGCATGCCCAACGCGATGCGGTGCTGGCCGCGCGCACCCGCGAGAGCGGGGCGGCGATTGCCTACCTCAACGTGGTCGGTGGCCAGGATGCGCTGGTGTTCGACGGTGCCTCGGTGGTTGCCGACGGCGACGGCACCGTGCACCCGGCGGCGGCGGCCTTCGTCGACCAGTGGCTGGTGGTGGACTACGACGGCGAAACCCGCCGCTTCCTGCCGCACGTGTGGATGGACGATGGCGACGAGAGCATGGACGCGCTGGCCTGGCGTGCGGTGACCCGCGGCATCCAGGACTACTGCCGCAAGAACGGCTTCAAGAAGGTGTGGCTGGGCCTGTCCGGCGGCATCGACTCGGCGCTGGTGCTGGCCCTGGCGGTCGACGCGCTGGGCGCGGAGAACGTCACCGCCGTGCGCCTGCCGTCGCGCTATACCGCCGGCATGTCCAACGACCTGGCCGCCGAACAGTGCGAAGCGCTGGGCGTGAAGCTGGAAGCGGTGTCGATCGAGCCGGCCTTCAAGGGCCTGATGGAAGCGCTGGCGCCGATGTTCGAAGGCACCACGCCGGACGTGACCGAGGAGAACCTGCAGTCGCGCAGCCGTGGGGTGATCCTGATGGCGCTGGCCAACAAGTTCGGCGGCCTGCTGCTGACCACCGGCAACAAGAGCGAGTACGCGGTGGGCTACGCCACCATCTACGGCGACATGTGCGGTGGCTACGCGCCGCTGAAGGACCTTTACAAGACGGAGGTGTTCGGCCTGTCCAAGTGGCGCAACACCGTGGGCGGCGCGCCGGTGATCCCGCCGGCGGTGATCAGCCGCCCGCCGTCGGCCGAGCTGCGCGACAACCAGCTGGACCAGGATTCGCTGCCGGCCTACGACGTGCTGGACGGCATCCTGTACCGCTACGTGGACCAGGAGCAGTCGCGCACGGAGATCGTGGCCGCCGGCTACGATGCGGCCGTGGTCGATCGCGTGCTGCGCCTGGTGCGCATCAGCGAGTGGAAGCGGCACCAGGCCGCGCCGGGCCCGAAGGTCTCGCGCCGGGCGTTCGGCCGCGAGCGTCGGTACCCGATCAGCAATGGGTTCGAGGGGTGAGGTAACGGCCATCCACGCATGGCGTGGATCTGCTGTAGAGCCGAGCCCATGCTCGGCTTGAAGCCGGAAGCAGTCGAGCATGGCTCGACTCTACAAAAGGAAAGGGCCCCTTGCGGGGCCCTTTTCTTTATTTCTTTTCCAGCCGCGCGTTGCGCTGGCCGGTGCTGGCCGATTTCTCGCCGGCAAACGGGTTCAGCTTGCGGATCATCCACGGGTACTTCGGCCACTTGCCTTCCAGCCACGGGTGCTGCGGCTGGTTCAGCGTCAGCACGCGACGGGCGTCGTCGGCCAGGGTCTTGTTGCCCAGATGGGTGTAGGACTCGCCAAGCACCGCCACGGCGTCGTACTGGAAGGCGCTCTGCGGGTAGGTTTCCAGCAGGTAGTTGGCGCGGCCGGCGGCCGAGACGTAGGCGCCGCGACGCAGGTAGTACAGGGCGTTGTCCAGCTCGTGCTGGGCGAACACGTCACGCAGCTCGATCATGCGCTGGCGCGCATCGGCGGCGTAGCGGCTGTTCGGGTAGCGGTCGACCACGATGTTGAAGTCAGAATACGCCTGGTGCGGCGTGGACAGATCGCGGCGGCTCGGGTCCAGGGACCATACGCGACGCAGGAAAACCGTATTGCGGTTGGAGTTGGCCAGGCCGCGCAGGTAGTACAGGTACGCGATGTTGCGGTGGGTCGGGTAGGTACGGATGAAGCGGTCGATGCTCGACACGGCGTCATCGTGCTTGCCGGCCTTGTACTGGGCGTAGGCGGTTTCGATCATCGCCTGCTCGGTGTACGGGCCGTACGGGTACTGGGCCACCAGGCGGCGGAAGCTGGCTTCGGCGCCACTCCAGTTGCCACCCTGCATCAGCTTGTGGCTCTTGTCGTACAGTTGTTCGACCGGCGTTCCTTCATCGGGGCGATCACCCTTGGCGCCGCGATGGCAACCAGTGGCGGCGATGACCAGCACCAGCAGCAGGGCGGTGAGGCGGACGGGCGCAGAGAGCATGGAGGAGCGTCGGATCATGGGGTCAAGGCGGGACGCGTCTGGAATACGAAGGGTCGATGATAGCCTAGTGTCCTGTCCAGCGACTGAAACCGGTCGGCCGGACCCCAAAATTTCGAAGATACCCCCCTGCCATGTCTGAACAATCCTCCGAATCGGCCCGCCAGGCCATCGTCCCCGATACCTCCGCCGGCCGTCGTTTCGACGCGGTCGTGGCCGAGCTGTTCCCCGAATACTCGCGCTCGCGCCTGACTGAATGGATCAAATCCGGCGATGTGCTGCTGGACGGCGCCCAGGCCCGCCCGCGCGATCCGCTGCGCGGCGGTGAAGTCGTCACCCTGACCGTGGTGATGGAAACCCAGACCGACGCCCAGCCGGAGGACATCCCGCTGGACGTGCTGTTCGAGGACGAGCACCTGCTGGTGATCAACAAGCCGGTCGGCCTGGTGGTCCACCCGGGCGCCGGCAACCACAGCGGCACCCTGGTCAACGCGCTGCTGTACCGCGATCCGTCGGTGGCAGTGCTGCCGCGCGCGGGCATCGTGCACCGCCTGGACAAGGACACCAGCGGCGTGATGGTCGTGGCGCGCACCCTGGAAGCGCAGACCGCGCTGGTCGAGCAGCTGGCCGCCCGTGACGTGCACCGCCAGTACCTGGCCATCGTGATGGGCGCCCTGGTCGCCGGCGGTACCGCCGATGCCCCGATCGACCGCCACCCGCGCGACCGCCTGAAGATGGGCGTGCGCGAGGACGGCAAGGAAGCGATCACCCATTACCGCCTGCGCGAGCGCTTCCGTGCGCACACCGCGCTGGAATGCCGCCTGGAAACCGGCCGCACCCACCAGATCCGCGTGCACATGGCGCATATCCGCCACCCGATCGTGGGTGACCCGCTGTACGGTGGCGCGCTGAAGCTGCCCAAGGGTGCCAGCGACGAGCTGGTTGCCACCCTGCGCGGTTTCAAGCGCCAGGCCCTGCACGCCGAGACGCTGGAGTTCGTGCACCCGATCACCGGCGAGCAGGTGCGCAACACCGCACCGGTGCCGGCCGACATGCTGCACCTGATGAAGGTGCTGCGCGAAGACAGCGCGGCCTTCGCCGAGCGCGAGCGGGACCGCTGGTGATGGATGCCGCGCTGCCGCTGCTGCAGGCCGACTGGCCGGCGCCCCCGGGCGTCCGCGCGCTGACCACGCGTCGGCATGGCGCGGGCATCTCGCCGGCGCCGTTCGCGCAGTTCAACCTGGGCAACCGGCACGCGGCCGATGGTGATACCCCGGCCAACGTCGAGCACAACCGGCAGCTGCTGCAGCAGGGCCTGTCCCTGCCGTCGGCACCGCACTGGCTGCGCCAGGTGCATGGCACCACCGTGCTGCGTTTCGATGCAGCCCCGGTGGCCGGCGCCAGCGAGCCGGTGGCCGATGCCGCGGTGACCTCGGTGCGGGGCGTGGTGCTGGCCATCCTCACCGCCGACTGCCTGCCGGTGGTGTTCACCGCCGTCGACGGCAGCGAGATCGGTGCGGCGCATGCCGGCTGGCGTGGCCTGGCCGACGGCATCCTGGAAGACACCGTGTCCGCCATGAACACTCCGGCGGCGCAGCTGCGGGCGTGGCTGGGCCCGGCGGCCGGCCCGCAGGACTATGAGATCGGCGAAGAGGTCTACCACGCCTTCGTCGGCCACGGCCCGGGCGCGGAAGAGGCCTTCGTCGCCACCCGCGAAGGGCACTGGAAAGTGGACCTGTTCGCCCTGGCCCGGCAGCGGTTGCAGGCGGCAGGGCTGGACCCGCTCAACATCCACGGCGGCACGGTTTCGACCATGACCGACCCGGATCTGTACTCGCACCGTCGCGACCGCCGTACCGGGCGCATGGCGACCCTGGTGTGGATGGAATGAAGCCCGTTGGCGGTCCCAACCAGACGGCGGTGATCGTCTTCGACGGCGTCTGTGCGCTGTGCAGCCGCTGGGTGCGCTTCCTGCTGCGGTTCGACCGGCAGGGGCGGTACCGCTTCGCGGCGATGCAGGGCGCGCAGGGCAGTGCCTTGCTGCGCGCTCACGGCCTGGACCCCAACGACCCACTGTCGTTCCTGCTGGTGGACGCGCAGGGTGCCTGGACCGATACCGACGCAATCCTGCGCGTGCTGACGGGACTGGGTGGCCTGTGGCGCGTGGCAGGCGTTCTGCGCCTGCTGCCGCGGGCCTGGCGCGACGTAGCCTACCGCGCGCTGGCGCGCAACCGCTACCGCTGGTTCGGCCGCCACGACACCTGCTACCTGCCCACTCCCGGACAGGCCACGCGCTTCCTCGATTGACCGACGCCGTCTGCTCTTTTGTAGAGTCGAGCCATGCTCTGCCGTATTTGTAGAGTCGAGCCATGCTCGACTGCTCCTCCAGCAGTCGAGCATGGCTCGACTCTACAAGAACAGGAGCGGTTACCCTTCCAGTGCTTCCAGGTAGCTGCGGCGCCAGTGGTTGATGTCGTACGTCCGCAGGTGGTCCATCATCGCGTGCCAGCGTTCCTGGCGGCGGCGCAGCGACATCGTTGCCGCGGTGGCGATGGCATCGGCCACGCCGTCCAGGTCGTGCGGGTTCACCAGCAGCGCCTGCTTCAGTTCGTCGGCCGCACCGGCCAGCAATGACAGCACCAGCACGCCAGGATCGTCCGGGTCCTGCGAGGCGACGTACTCCTTGGCCACCAGGTTCATGCCATCACGCAGCGGAGTCACCAGGCCCACCGCCGCAGCGCGGTAGAAACCGGTCAGCGTGGCGTGGGTGAAGTTCTGGTTGACGTAGCGCAGGGGCGTCCAGTCGGGCTCGGCATGGCCGCCGTTGATGTGCCCGGCGATCTGTTCCAGCTGGCTGCGCAGCTGCCGGTACTCGGTGACATCGCCACGCGACACCGGGGCGATCTGCAGGTAGGTCAGCGAGCCGCGCTGGTCGGGGTGCCGCTCCAGGTAGCGCTCGAAGCCCTGGAAGCGTTCGGGCAGGCCCTTGGAATAATCCAGGCGGTCCACGCCGATCGCCAGCTGGCGGTCACGCAGGCTGCTGCGCAGGTTCTTCACCGAGGGCTTGGTCGCTGCCGTGGCGGCCTGGCGGGCAATCAGGTCGGTATCGATGCCGATCGGGAAGGCGGCCGCGCGGAAACGGCGCCCGCCCGGGGCTTCCAGCCGGCCATCTTCCAGTACGCGGCCGCCGCCGAACAGGCGCAGGTAGGTCTGGAAGCGGTCGGCATCGCGCTGGGTCTGGAAGCCGACCAGGTCGTAGGCGTACAGCGAAGAGAACAGCCGCAGGTGGTCGGGCATGGCCTGGAGCAGGTCGGCCGACGGCATCGGGATGTGCAGGAAGAAACCGATCCTGCAGCCGATGCCACGCTCGCGCAGCATCGCGCCCAACGGAATCAGGTGGTAATCGTGGATCCAGACGATATCGTCCTCGCGCAGCAGCGGCGCGAGCTTGTCGGCGAACAGCGCATTGACCTTGTGGTAGGTCTCGCGGGTGCCGCGGTCGTAGTCGACCAGATCCAGCCGGAAGTGCAGCAGCGGCCACAGCGTACGGTTGGAGAAGCCGTTGTAGTAGCCATCCACATCGCGCTTGGCCAGGTCCATGGTGACGTACTCGATGTCACCGTCCTTCTGCTGGTGCAGCGTGCCGCTGGCATCCTTCGCGTTCTTGCCGCTCCAACCGAACCACATGCCGCCGCGCTCTTTCAGCGCGGCCAGCAGGCCCACGGCGAGGCCGCCGGCGCGGCTTTCCCCGGGCACCGCGACCCGGTTGGAGACAACCACCAGACGGCTCACGAGGCCTCCTGCCAGGAACGCGACAGGCGCATGGCGGCGGTGATCAGGCCGACGTGCGAATAGGTCTGCGGGAAGTTGCCCCAGGCTTCGCCGCCATCGAAGGCCAGATCCTCGGACAGCAGGCCCAGGTGGTTGCGCTGCTTCAGCAGCAGCTCGAACATCTCGCGCGCTTCGTCCATGCGACCGATCGCTGCCAGTGCGTCGATGTACCAGAACGTGCAGATGGTGAAGCTGGTTTCCGGTTCGCCGAAGTCATCCGGCGCCACGTAGCGGTACAGCGAATTGCCGTGCTTGAGATCGCGGCCGATGGCTTCGACGGTGGCAATGAAGCGCGCGTCCAGCGCATCGATGAAGCCGATGTCGGCCAGGAGCAGCAACGAGGCATCCAGGCGGTGGCCGTCGAAGGTATCGGTGAAGTGGCCGAGGTCTTCGCTCCACGCTTTTTCCATGATGCGTGCGTGGATGGTGTCGGCACGCTCGCGCCAGTAGTTCGCGCGGTCGTCGAGCTTGAGGCGCACGGCGATCTTGCACAGGCGGTCACAGGCCGCCCAGCACATCGCGCTGGTGTAGGTATGCACTTCGGTGCGGCCGCGGAATTCCCACAGGCCTGCATCGGGCACGTCGTGCAGCGCAAACGCCTGCTCGCCCAGCGGTTCCAGGCGCGCGAAGGTGTGCGCATCGCCCGGATCCTGCAGGCGGCGGTCGAAGAACAGCTGGGTCGATGCCAGTACCACGCTGCCGTAGACATCGTGCTGGCGCTGTACCCAGGCCAGGTTGCCGCGGCGCACCGGGCCCATGCCGCGGTAGCCGGACAGCGTGGGTACTTCATCCTCGTCCAGCTTGGCTTCGAAGCCGATGCCGTACAGCGGCTGCAACGTGCCGTCGGTGGTGGCCAGGTTGAAGATGTAGCCGAGGAACTGTTCCATCGTGCGGGTGGCGCCGAGGCGGTTCAGCGCACGCACCACGAAGGCCGCATCGCGCAGCCAGCAGTAGCGGTAATCCCAGTTGCGCACGCTGCCGGGCGCCTCGGGAATGGACGTGGTCATCGCCGCGATGATCGCGCCGCTGTCCTCGTACTGGCACAGCTTCAGGGTGATCGCGCTGCGGATGACCGCGTCCTGCCACTCCAGCGGAATGGACAGGTAGCGCACCCATTCGCGCCAGTAATTGGCGGTGCGCTGGAAGGCTTCCTGGACGTAGCCGCTGATGGAGCGGTTGAGCGATTCATCCACGCCCAGGATCAGGTGGACGGGGTGGTTGAGCACGAACGGCAGGCCCTCGCGCACCATGCGCACGGGCACGTCGGTGGTCAGCCGCAGCACGTGCTCGGGCAGGATCCAGCGCACGTGGTTGCTGCCCCAGGTCGATTCGGGCACGCGTGCGCCCCAGTCGGCCAAGGGGCGCGCCAGCACGGTGATGCGCGGGCTGCCGGTCAGCGGGCGTACCTGGCGGATCAGGCTGACCGGCCGGTAGAAGCGGTCGTTCTGCCGCCAGCGCGGGGCGAAATCGAGGATTTCCAGCGAGCCGCCGTGGCTGTCATGCAGCACGGTGCGCAGGATCGCGGTGTTGGTCAGGTATTCCTGTTCGCTGCTGGCGAAGTCTTCCAGCTCGATGGCGAAGTCGCCGCCGGTCTGCTGGTTGGGCCCGAGCAGGGCGCAGAAGGTGGGGTCGCCGTCGAAGGTGGGCAGGCAGCTCCAGACAACGCGGGCATGTTTGTCGACCAGGGCGCCGAAGCTGCCGTTGCCGACCACGCCCAGATCAAGATCGGGTTGGGTCATCACGCGGTACATCTCGGTTGCGGCCGTGGGGTGGCCGGGTCAATACGCATTTTCACGCAGCCAGGCGTGCACGCTGCGTATGTCAGGCAGCGCGAACACCGCCGCGCTGGGTTCACGTTCGCCGATCAGCACGCTCCAGCCGTGCTGTCCGTTGGCGGCCTCGAACCCGAACTCATCGGTGAGGTCATCACCGAGGAACACCGGCAGGCGGCCACGGAAGGGCAGGTACTGCATCAGCCGGCGCACGGCGCGGCCCTTGTCGGTGCCGACGGGCACGAATTCAATCACGTGGTCTCCGGGCTGCAGCCGATAGCTTGGCCGGCCGCGGGCATGGCGTTCGGCGAACGTGCGGACCTCGTTGGCGGCATGCGGCGCACCCCGCCAGTGCAGGGCCATGCCAGCGCCTTTTTCTTCCACAAGCACGCCGGGGTAACCATGCGCGAAGCGCATGGCCTGCTGGTGCAGGGCATGCAGCCATTCGGCGGTGTCGTCGTCCTGTTCTTCACGCAGCACGCGCCCATCCTCGCCACGCAGTTCGTGGCCGTGCAGGCCGGCGGCCGGCAGTTGCAGGGGAGCGAACAGCTGGTCCAGCTGTTCCAGTGGGCGGCCACTGACGAGGGCGACCGCGCCTTCGAGGCGGTCACTGATACGGCCGATGGCTTCACGCACATCAGGCAGGAGCTGCACGGCATCCGGGCGCGCAGCGAATTCTATGAGGGTGCCGTCGACATCGAGGAACAACGCACAGGCGTCGTCCAGCAATGGCGGTGGCGGACGCAGGGGGAGCGGTTCAGCCATACCGACCAGATTGCCAGCAGCGGCGTGTAGGGCAGGTCGAGGCGAGGCGACAATTCGTCGGGGATGCCGATCATTGTCCGGTGGGGCCGACCGTTGCCAACCGGCCGGTCCGCACCCACCAGAAAAGGTGAGTAGGTGCCGACCGTTGGTCGGCACGGAGGGTGGTGCGGACCAACGGTCCGCACCCACCAGAAGGGGTGGGTTTCACACCCACCGAGAGCGGTCAGAACGTGTAACGCACGCGGCCGTAGTAGTACGCGCCGTTACTGCCGATCGGCGACAGTACGTCGTACGGCAGATTGCCGTAGTAGTAGATATCCTCGTTGGACTTGTCCGGATAGTTGTCCGTCAGGTTCTGCCCGCCGATGGCCACGCTCCACTGCTTGCTGAAGCGGTATTCCACTTCGGCATCCAGCTGCCATTCGGCCTGGTAGGTCTGGCGCGGAATATAGCCATCACCGAAGTTGAACACGCGGGTGGCACTGCCGTAGCGGTTGACGCGGCTGCTCAGCGACCAGTGGTCGTTGCTCCAGGCGGCCGACAGGCTGGCACGGGTACGCGGGGTCGCATCGGTCAGCGTGTTGGTTTCTTCGATGCCGAACAGCACGTAGTCCGCGTCCAGCGCCTGCAGCTGGGCCGGGGTGGCCAGCACGTTCTTCAGCGTGGTCTTGGTGTAGGCGTAGGTGCCGGTCAGCAGCAGCTGGCCATCGCCCAGCGCCTGGCGCCAGTTGGTCACCAGCTCGGCACCGCGGGTGCGGGTGTCGGCGGCGTTGACGAAGAAGCTGGCGCTCTGCAGGCCGGTAACGCCGTAGTTGGCGGCCACGAAATTGGTCAGCGCATCGCCGGTGATGCTTTCCGACAGCGCGATGCGATCGTCGATGTCGATCTGGAAGAAGTCCAGCGACAGGTCGAAGTGTTCACCGATGCGGCTGGTGAACCCCAGCGAGGTGTTCAGCGACTTCTCCGGCTTCAGGTCCTGCGCACCGAGGCCACGGGCGATCGGGTTGTTGACCGACAGCAGGCGGCCCTGCACCAGCTGGCCGGCGGCGTTGTAGCCGGTGGAGGTGGATTCGTAGCCGATCTGCGCCAGCGACGGCGCGCGGAAGTTGTTGGAGATGGCACCGCGCAGGGCGAAGGCCGGGGTGAACTCGTAGCGCAGGCCCAGCTTGCCGGTCAGCTCGCCACCAAAGTCGTCGCTGTGCTCGTAGCGTGCGGCCAGGTCGGTGGAGAAGTGGTCGCCGAACTGGCTGGCCAGGCTGGCATAGGCACTGGCCACGTCACGCGCCAATGAAGCGGCGTCCTGCGGGGTCAGGCCGCCACCGGCCTGCGAGCCGGTCGGGCGATCGGTGTACGGGCCGGCCGCGTAGCTGGACGGGTCGCCCGGACGGGTCTGGTAGCGCTCATGGCGCACTTCCGCGCCCAGGCCCAGGGTGTGGGTGACGCTGTCGCTCTGCGAGAACACGCGGCTCAGGTCGAGGTTGCCCACGGTCTGTGCGTACTGGTAATCAGCGGTCTTGAAGCGGGTCGGGCTGGTCGGGCCCAGCGAAGCGTTGATCGAATCGCGCAGGCGGTAGGTGAAGTCGTTCTGGCCGTAATCCACGCTGCCGTCGTAGCTCCATTCGCCCCACTGGCCGCGCACGCCTGCCACGGCCTGCACGTCGCGGTTCTCGCCTTCGGAAATCGGGCGGTAGCCGTTCGGGTACACCTCCTTCCAGTTGGCGTCGCTGTCGGGGTAGCGGAAGTAGTTCGCGCCTTCGGTATCACGCTGGTTGAAGGTGCCGAACGCATAGAACGTGGCGGTCTTGCCCACCGGGATCTCGGTGTTCAGCCACAGGTTGATGTCCTTGCTGGCGCCATCGCCGAGCACATAATTGCGCTTGCCCTGCAGCGCCAGGTTGGCGTCGGTCTGGTCCCACGGCGGAATCTGGTCGAAACCGGCGCGGTTGGTGCCGTTGCGCTTTTTGTATTCCAGGCCCACGCGCAGGAAACCGCCATCGTCGCCCAGCGAAGTGCCGACCTTGGCGCTGAAGTTGCCGGTCTGGCCATCGGTGAGGGTGCGGCCGATCGGCTTGAGATCGGTGTGGTTGGCACCGTAGCTGGCTTCGATCTCGCCGCCGTCGCCGCCGTTGTCCAGGATCACGTTGATGACGCCGGCCACCGCATCGGAGCCGTACAGCGCGCCGGCGCCATCACGCAGCACTTCGATGCGCTTGATGGCGCTGACCGGGATCGAGTTGAAGTCGACCGGGGTGGTCCCCTTGCCGATCTTGCTGTCGGTGTTGACCAGCGCGGTGTGGTGGCGGCGCTTGCCGTTCACCAGCACCAGCACCTGGTCCGGCGACAGGCCGCGCAGCTGCGCGGCACGCACGTGGTCGGCACCGCCGGAGTTGGACTGGCGCGGGAAGTTGAACGACGGCAGCAGGGCCTGCAGCGCGCTGCCCAGCTCGCCGTTGACCACGCCGGCCTTGCGGATGTCCTCGGCGGTGAGCACGTCCACCGGCGAGGTGGATTCGAGCACGGTGCGGTCAGCGGCGCGGGTACCGGTGACGATCACCGTGTCCAGGTTGGTGGCTGCATCCTGGGCAGAGGCCAGGGCAGGGGACAGGGCGAGCGCGATGGCGAGGCCGAGCGGCGACGCGGACAGGCGGAGGGACATGCGGACTCCAGCAACTACGACGTGGGGAAGGGGCGGGGGGAGAGATGGTTTCACTTACATCCATCCGGATGAAGCGATATATTATCTTGGCGTGAGGAGGGGGTGTGACGCAAGCCCCGTTTCCGATCGCATCAGCTGATGCCCCTGTGGCATGAGTGATCGGTTGCAACCGCAACCGAAACGCAGGTGTACCCTCCGTGCCCCTTCGATCCGCTTTTTCCCCTTCCCCGGAGTGCTGTCCCCCATGAAACACCTTGGCCTGATCTTTGCCGTGCTGCTGGCCACCAGCGGCTGCGCCAGCCTGTCCTCGAAGACACCCAGCGCCTACGCCGCTACCGCCGAGATGCAGGGCGATGCCGCGCGGCCGTCCAACGGCACGGGCTGGGTGCGCAGCGAGCTGTACTTCGGCGTGGGCGAGGAGCAGGGTGCCGGCGACCGTCCGCAGGCCGATACCATCAGCGAGGCGCAATGGCGCGCGTTCCTGGACAAGGAAGTGACCCCGCGCTTCCCCGATGGCCTGACCGTGTTTGATGCCTACGGCCAGTGGCTGTTCCGCGGCGATGCCTCGCCCAACCGCCTGCGCACCAAGGTGCTGGTGGTGCTGCACGAAGACAGCCCGCAGCGCCGCGCCGACATCGAAGCCATCCGCCTGGCGTGGAAGCAGCAGACCAAGCACCAGTCGGTGCTGTGGTCGCGGCAGGCGGTTGACGTATCGTTCTGACCTGGAGGCGCCAGCCTGGCGCCGCAGGGAATGACGATGAAACACAGCGAGACGGTGGTTGGCATGCTGCTGGCGGGTCTGCTGGTGCCGCTGGCGCAGGCTGCTGACAGCGATGCGCCGTTGCGCTTCGAGGCAGCGCCCGGCGTTCGCGTGCAGGCTGAGGTAATCGAGGACGGCAGCATCGACGTGCAGCTTCTGCCCTCGGGCACACGGCTGAGCCTGCCGGGTGCCCCTGACGCCGACGGCAATTCCCGGCTGTCGGCCGAGGATGTTGATTTCGACGGGCGTGCCGAACTGGTGGCGCGGGCGTCGGTCGGCATGGTCAACGAAGCGGTGGCGGTGTATCGGCTCGATCCGGCCAGCGGCGGATTCCGCGCGCTGCAGGCCGAAACCCACGGGCATGACAACTGCGGCGGCCTGATGGGCCTGACCGTCGACGCCGCCACCCGCACCCTGACCAGCAGCTGCCGCAGTGGACCGATGTGGTACACGGACCAGTATCGGTTCGACGGTACGAAGTTGTACCTGTATCGCTCCGAAGACGTGCTGCGGCTGGGCGATGCGCTTGATACCGCCCTGCAGTGGGAGCAGGCCGACGAACAGGGGCCGCTCGCGGTATGGCGTACCCACGATGTATCCGGCCACGTGCTGGAAAGTGCCATTGCCGATGGGTTGAGCGCGCCCGCCACTGGCGAACCGCTGCGCGGCCAGCAGGCCACGGTGGTGCCCAAGCGCCTGTTCCTGTTCGACCGGCCCGCTGCCGCCAGCACCAAGCGCTACCTGGTGCAGGGCGACCGCGTGGAGATGCTGGATGAGCAGGACGGCTGGGTGAAGCTGCGCTACCGCAGCCCCAAGCACGGCGCGATCGAAGGCTGGATCAACGTCAACGATTGACGCGTCGCCGGTCCGCAGTTTGCTCAACAAGGCGGTCGGCTTCTTGCCCACGGGAGCATCACCTGGCCGGGTCTAGCCTCGGGTTTCTCCCCCGAACCGGCTGTGCCCTCATGACCAAGCGCGTTGCAGAGATCGTCATCGACACCCTCCAGCAGGCGGGTGTCCGCCGCTGTTACGGCATCGTGGGCGATACCTTGAACCACGTAACCGATGCGATGCATCGCAGCGATATCGAATGGGTGCACGTGCGCCACGAAGAGGTGGCTGCGTTTGCCGCCGGTGCCGATTCGCTGGTGAGCGGGCAGCTGACTGCCTGCGCGGGCTCGTGCGGGCCCGGTGGCCTGCACTTCATCAACGGCATCTTCGAAAGCAACCGTAACCGCGCACCGATGGTGCTGATCGCCAGCCAGATCGTCACCAGCGAACTGGGCATGGAGTTTCCGCAGGAAGTGGATTTCAAAGCGGTGTATGGCAGCTGCACGGTGTTCTGCGAGCAGGTGCACAGCCCCGAACAGGCACGACGCGTGGTGGCGCTGGCCTGCCAGGCTGCGATCAGCCGTCGCGGCGTGGCGGTGGTGATCCTGCCGGCGGACATCAGCGAGGCCGAGGTGAAGCACGATGTGCCGTTCTCGGTGCATTACGCCCAGTCAGTACTTCGCCCCTCCGATGCGGAGCTGCAGCGCATCGCCGAGCTGCTGGGGCAGGGCAAGCGCATCGGCATCTATGCCGGCGCCGGCTGCCAGGGCGCGCATGCGCAGCTGCTGGAACTCGCACGGCGGCTGCAGGCGCCGGTGGCGCACACCTCGCGTGCCAAGGATTTCGTCGAGCCGGACAACCCCTACAACATGGGCATGACCGGCATCTTCGGCATCGAGTCGGGCTTCCACACGCTGATGGAGTGCGACACGCTGCTGCTGCTCGGCGCGGACTTTGCCTGGGGCCAGTTCTACCCGGACAAGGCGACGATCATCCAGGTCGACCGCGATGGCAGCCACCTGGGCCGTCGCCACCCGGTCAACCTCGGCGTGGTGGGCGATATCGCACCGACCCTGGACGCGCTGCTGCCGATGCTGCCGCCGCGCGAGGACAGCACCTTTCTCGACGAGTGCATCACCCACCGCGACAAGGCGCTGCAGAAGCGCGAGCAGGAAGAACAGCCGGGCGAAGGCGAGCTGATCCACCCGCAGCACCTGACTGCGCTGCTGTCGAAGCACGCCAGCGACGATGCGCTGTTCACTGCCGATGGTGGCTCGCCGATGGTCTGGGTACTGCGCCATATCCGGGTGAACGGCCGCCGCCGCACCCTGACCAGCCTGCTGCACGGCACGATGGCCAACGCGATGCCGCAGGCGCTGGGCCTGCAGAAGGCATTCCCCAGCCGGCAGGTGATTTCCCTGTCCGGCGATGGTGGCTTGGCGATGCTGCTGGGCGACCTGCTGACCGCGGTGCAGGAAAACCTGCCGATCAAGGTGGTGGTGTTCAACAACGGCTCGCTGAATTTCGTCGAGCTGGAGCAGAAGGTGGAGGGCCTGCTGGACAACTACACCGACCTGAAGAATCCCGATTTCGGTCGCCTGGCCGAGGTGATCGGCTTCCACGGCCGCACGGTGACCCGCAGCGAGGACCTGGAGGAAGCGGTGCTGGACTTCCTGGCCCAGCGCGGCCCGGCCCTGCTGGATGTGCACACCAGTCGCGCGGAGCTGGTGATGCCGCCGCAGATCGAAGCCAAGCAGGTGGCGGGCACGGCGCTGTATGCGGCCAAGGCGGTGTTGAATGGCCGCTTCGATGATGTGAAGCACCTGCTGGTGGACAACTTCCTGAAGAAGTAAGGGTGGGTTTTGATGCAGGGCTGCGCCCTGCACCTGCCGAGGCCAGAGCAAGATCAAGAGCCCGCTATTCGTGGGATGGCGGGGTGGGTCCGGTTGAGGGTGGGGGCCGACCGTTGGTCGGCACAGTAGAGCCACGCCATGCGTGGATATCGAAAGAGTGATCGGAGTGATCTTCTGTAGAGCCGAGCCATGCTCGGCTCAAGACTCGCGCGTACAGCAGCCGAGCATGGGCTCGGCTCTACAACGAGAGCCTGCCTTCGATCTTTTGATTCTCTTCCGTGGCTGCCGCGCGCAGGAAACTGTCAGGGCCGGGCGGGATGGGGTGCGCA
>NZ_QETL01000025.1:0-42210 GCF_003105135.1 Stenotrophomonas sp. SPM
CTGTGGCAGGCAGCAGTCGAGCATGGCTCGACTCTACAAAAACGCCCTACAACCATTTCGCGCGTTTGAACAACCGGTACAGCCCCACGCACACCGCGGCCACACCGACGATCATCAACGGGTAGGACCACGGCTGGTTCAGCTCGGGCATGTGGCTGAAGTTCATGCCGTACCAGCTGGTGATCAGGGTCGGCGCAGCCAGCAGCGCCGCCCACGCACCCAGGCGCTTCACCGTCTCGCCCTGCGCCAGCGTCACCAGCGACAGGTTCACGCTTAACGCCGTGCCCAGCATCTCGCGCAGGGTGTCGATCACATCGCTGATGCGCGCGGCATGGTCGTGCACGTCGCGCACGTACAGCTTCACTTCGTCGGGAATCAGGTCGCCCTGGTAGCGGCGCAGCTGCGCCAGCACATCCTGCAGCGGCGCCACCGCCATGCGCATCTTGTTCAGTTCGCGCTTGAGCTCGTACAGGCGCACTACGGTGCTGCGCTTGTAATTCTCGGCGAAGATATCCTTCTCCAGCAGGTCCAGCGTATCGCGGAAGCGGGTAGTGATCGGCAGATAGTTGTCCACCACGAAGTCGGCCACCGCGTACAGGCAGTACGACGCGCCCATCTTCAGCAGATGCGGCTCGCGTTCCACCCGCGCGCGTACCGGCGCGTAGGACAGCGATGCGCCATGGCGCACGGTCACCAGGAAACGCGGGCCGAGGAAGGCATGGGTTTCACCGTACTGGATGCGCTCGTCGACCATCTGCGCGGTGGTCATCACCACGAACAGGGAGTTGCCGTAGGCCTCGGCCTTCGGGCGCTGGTGCGCGTTGCGCGCATCCTCGATGGCCAGGTCGTGCAGGCAGAATTCTTCCTGCAGTTTCAGCAGCACTTGATCGTTGGGGTCGAACAGGCCGACCCAGACGAAGCCGTTGCCACTGGCGATCACATCGCTGATGGCATCCAGGCTGATGTCGTGGCGCTTGCCCTGGTCATCGTAGTGGACGCAGTTGATGACGCAGGCGGGGTTGTTCGAAGCGGGTGCGGAAGCGGAGGCGGGCAATGACATGCCCGCCATCCTGCGTCAGCGGGGTGTTTCCGACAAGTGAGGGCGACGCGCCAGCACCCAGGCCAGCGCGACGTGCACCGGCAGCAGCAGCACGATCCACTGCACGTTGTACTGCGCCTGCAGGCTCAGCCAGTGCAGCACCAGCGCCGCCACGGACTGTGCGGCCAGCAGCCACAGCACGATGCTGAACATGCGTCCCGGCACGCGCCGGCGCAACAGGGCGATGGCGCCCGGCAGCAGCAGTACCGCCAGCGGCGATAGCAGCAGCAGGTTGCGGTTGGCCCACGCGGCGTAGTGGATGCTGAAGCCCCACAGGAACACCAGCACGCCACCGAACAGGGCGCACAGCAGCCAGAACGGCAGGGCGATGCCGGCCAGCAGGCGCGGGCGGCTGCGCAGGGCCAGCACGCCGGCGGCGATCACCAGGCCGCACAGCAGCCACGGCCACCAGCGCCGCGCGAACTCCTTCGGCTCGGGGGCGATGCGGTGCGGCAGCAGTTCCTGCTCGCTCTGCACCAGCGGCCGGCCATCGCTGTTGCGCACCTGGCGCAGCGCATCGGCCAGGCGCATCGGCACGAAGGCTTCCTGCCAGCGCGACAGCGGCTGGTCGGCGAACGGACCGAGGCCGACGTCGAAGCCCAGCCACATCCACGGTGCCGGCGATGCCAGGCGCACCGATTCGCTGCGGTAGGTGTTGCCACGCGAACGCCCGGACAGCTGCGCATGCAGACCGCCATCCAGTGCCTTGTCGAGGGTGTCGCGCACCATCGTGGCGCAGTTGGCTGTGTAGTAGTCGTAGTGGTAGCGCGCGTTCTCGGGTTTGGCCCGTTCGGCCAGGCCGGCGGCCAGCGCACGCGCCTGGTCCGGGCGCAGGTCCAGCCACTGCACGCTGGCACCGCGGCCGGTCTCGTCGTAGTACGACAGGTCCTGCTGCAGCGGCAGCGCCACCAGGTAATACATCATGTCGCCGCGTGCGAAGCGGCTGATGAAATCATCCTCGGACGGATCGAAGTAGCCGAAGTTGTACGAGATCGCCTCGCCGCTGACCGGGTCGAGCACCACGATGGCGTCGTGGCCGAAGCGTTCGAAGAACACCGTGCCCGGCTGCATGGTCACCACGCCGATGCGCGGCGCCGGTGCCTCCTGCGGGGCGGCGGCATCGGCAGCCGGCGCGGCGGCCATCGCCTGCGCGAAGGCCACCTGCGGCAGGGCCATGGCCAGCACGCACAGTGCCAGCCACACACTCAGGATCAGGCCCCGGCGCTTCAAGCGTCGTCCTGCTCGTCCGGCGGCAGCACCGTCACATGGAAGGCCTGCACCCGGCGCGCATCTGCGCGTGCCACGCGGAACATGAAGCGGTCCAGCGCCAGCTCGTCACCGACCTCGGGAAGGTGGCCGATCGCTTCGGTCACCAGGCCGCCGATGGTGTCGTAGTCCTCGTCGGAGAACGTGGCACCGAAGCGCTCGTTGAAATCGCCGATCGCGGTCAGCGCATCGACCACGTAGCGGCCGTCGGCCTGGATCGCGATCTGCGCAGACTGGTCTTCGGCCTCGTCGTGCTCGTCGTCGATCTCGCCGACGATCTGTTCCAGCACGTCCTCGATGGTGACCAGGCCGGCGACACCGCCGTACTCGTCCACGACCATGGCCATGTGGTTGCGCGACAGGCGGAACTCCTTCAGCAGCACGTTGAGCTTCTTCGCCTCGGGGATCAGCACCGCCGGGCGCAGCAGCTCGCGCACGTTGGCCGGCCCGTTGTCGGCGACCACGCCGCGCAGCAGGTCCTTGGCCAGCAGGATGCCAAGGATGTCGTCCTTGTTCTCGCCGTGCACCGGGAAGCGTGAGTGGCCCGATTCGACGACCTGTTTCATCAGGTCCAGGAAGGGCGCCTCGACCGGCAGCGAGACCATCTGCGAGCGCGAGATCATCACGTCGCCCACGGTCAGCTCGGCCACCGAAATGGCGCCTTCCATCATCTTCAGGGTATCGGCGGCGATCAGACCCTCTTCCTGCGCGGTGTGCAGGACAGCGACCAGCTCGTCGCGGGTATGGGGTTCGCCGGAGAAGGCGGAGGTCAGGCGTTCAAGCCAGCCGCGCTTCTTTTCATTGGGCTCCAGGGAGGAGCTACTACTGTCGTCTTCTGACATCTCTGGAAAAAGGGCACCCGGCAAGCCGGGCGTTGTCCCAAGTCTAGCAGGATGTCGGGGCCTTTCAGTGACCGCCGGCGGCCGAGGCCGGAACCTCGTCGTCGGCCGGCAGATCCAGGCTGTAGGTACAGCCGGCCAGGGTCTTGCCGGGGTGGCTGGCCACCGTGGACACGCTGAGGATGATCGACTCGATCTGGGCCTCGCCGGTCCTGGGGTCGGACACGTCGCGGCTGACCACCTCGCGGCCGGCCATGAACTTGCCGTCCTGGTCGTAGCCGGTTTCCAGCTCCAGGCGCTTGGCCAGCGGGTGCGGGTCGGCCTGGTCCAGCACGGCCATCACGCTGGCGCCGGCCACGGCCACCCGCTCGGTCCGCTGGCCGAACACGGTGATCGGGTTGGCCAGGCGGAACTCGGTCATGAACTGGTTGCCCTGCGGCAGCGGTTGCAGGCCCAGGGCCACGGCTTTCAGCGGGTCGGCCAGCAGCGGTGCCAGGGCGGCATGCTCGGCCACGCCCTGGCGGCATTCGATCAGCGCCGGCAGGTCCAGCGGGGCGGCCGAAGCGGGAGCAGCGAGGGAGGCGAGCAGCAGGGGCAGGGCAGTACGCAGCAGCACAGGCAGGAGATCCGCGATGAAGGATGCCCGGACATGGTAGCGGCGCCGGACAGAGGCTGCGACCCGTCGGCGGCTACGCCCTCAGCCCAGCGGTACCGCGCGCCGTCGCGTCCATGCAGCCCGCACCCCGCCGCTGGCCAGCGCCCACAGCGCCATCACCGGCAGCGTCAGGAACACCACGGTCAGGACCACATGGATCAGACCCATCACGATGCCGGTTGCAAGAAGCGTCAGGTAGTTCGCCTGCAGCGGCATCGGCAGCCCGTCCGGGCCTGCATGGCTGCGTACCAGCATGTAGGCGGCGGCAAGCGCGAACAGGGCGAGCAGCTGCACCCGGGTGGCCCGGAAGAAAGGCAGGCTGCCGCTGCCGCGGTGCAGGCGGCGCAGCACGAAAACGCGCCAGCTGAGCGGGGCGGTGCACACGCCGACCAGCGGCAGCAGGAGTGCGATCACCGAGAGGGCGTTGAACATCTGCGGAGGGATCAGGCCGTGCGGCAGGCGCGACTGGACAACGCTGATGAGGAATGCTGCCAGCAGGCTGACGGGCGACACCAGCGCCAGCGTGAGCAGCAGCCAGTGCCGGCCATCGGGGTGGCGCGCGATGTTTACACGCGCCACGTACAACCCCAAGACCGTTACAAGAATGCAGATCGCAGGTAGCGCCAGCGCGGCCATGAGTTGACCCTTCATCGTCCATGTCCCCCGGGGATGTCTGCCCGAGAGTACCGCGGTCCGGGTCTCAGCGCTCGCCGGCGTAAGGATCCTCGATGCCCAGCTCGGCCAGGATCTCGCGCTCGAGCTGCTCCATCGCCTCGGCTTCCTTGTCGTCCTCGTGGTCCCAGCCCAGCAGGTGCAGCACGCCGTGCACGGTCAGGTGCGCGTAATGGGCGTTCAACGCCTTGCCCTGCTCGTCGGCTTCGCGGGCCACCACCGGCGCGCAGATCACCAGGTCGCCCAGCAGCGGAAACTTCACGCCTTTGGGCAGGCCTTCGGGCACATCGGCCGGGAAGCTGAGCACGTTGGTGGCGTAATCCTTGCCACGGTAGTGCCGGTTCAGCGACTGGCCTTCCTTGGCATCGACCACGCGGATGGCCAGGTCGGCTTCGCGGATGCGTCCCTTCAGGGCCGCGCCCACCCATCTGCGGAAGCTCACCGCCGCCGGCAGGCCGGTGCGGGGCAGGGCGTAGCTGACGGCGACATCAAGTCGCACGGGGCCTTTGGTCATGAGGCAGCTCCAGGTTGAATCTGATGAAGGTCGCGGCGGTCGTAGGCATTGACGATGCGTGCCACCAGCGGGTGCCGGACCACGTCGCGCGCTTCGAAGAAGGTGAACGTCACACCCTCCACATCGCGCAGCACGTCGATGGCGTCGCGCAGCCCCGACTTCACGTGCTTGGGCAGGTCGGTCTGGGTCAGGTCGCCGGTGACCACCGCGGTGGAGCCGTAGCCCAGGCGGGTCAGGAACATCTTCATCTGCTCGATGGTGGTGTTCTGCGCTTCGTCCAGGATCACGAACGCATCGTTGAGCGTGCGCCCGCGCATGTAGGCCAGCGGCGCGATCTCGATGACGTTCTTTTCCAGCAGCTTGACCACTTTCTCCACGCCCATCATTTCGTACAGGGCGTCGTACAGCGGGCGCAGGTAGGGGTCGACCTTCTGGCTCAGGTCGCCGGGCAGGAAGCCCAGCTTCTCGCCGGCTTCCACCGCCGGGCGCACCAGGATCAGCCGCTGCACGCGCGATTCGTTCAGTGCTTCCACCGCGCTGGCCACGGCCAGGAAGGTCTTGCCGGTACCGGCCGGGCCGATGCCGAAGTTGATGTCATGCGTGGCGATCTGGTGCAGGTAGCGGCCCTGGTTGGCGCCGCGGCCGCGCACCGTGCCGCGCTTGACCTTGATCGCCACGTCCTGCGCTTCGTAGGAGCGCTCGGCGATCTGCTCGACATTGGCCTCCGCCAGGCGCAGGTGGATGGCGTGGCTGTCGAAGGTGGTCTCGGCGGCTTCGACGTACAGCGCCTCGATCAGCTTCTGCGCCTCGACGATGGCCTCGTCCGGCCCGCTGATGCGGAACACGAAGCCGCGGTTGGCGATCTCCACGCCGAGCTTCAGCTCGATCTGGCGCAGGTGCCCGTCGAAGGGGCCGCACAGGTTGGCCAGCCGCTCGTTGTCTTCCGGCGACAGGGTGAAATCTCGATGCTCGATGCTTTTCATTGCGTGGGGTGGGGCGGGTTCGCCGTCCACCGCGATGGACCCAGGGAAGACAAGATTAGCGCGCGGACGGGCGGGGCGACAGTTCTCCACACCGGGTGTGGATCGGCGCCGAAGAAAGCTGTGGACAAGTGCTTGCGGAGCCTGCGCGGCAAGGGAGGTGAAATGCTGGTGAAAAATGTGCCAGGAGGGCCGGCCCCTGGTAGGTGCCGACCGGTGGGTGCCGACCGTTGGTCGGCACACCTTATTCCGCCACCACCCGCGCACGCAGCGAATTGGTCAGCGCCTCGGTGATCACCACGTCCACGAACTGGCCGATCAGTCGCGCCGGCGCCGGGAAGTTCACCGAACGCATGTTCTCGGTCTTGCCGGTCAACTCGTTCGGGTTCTTGCGCGAGGGGCCTTCCACCAGCACGGTCTGCACGGTGCCGACCATCCTTTCGGAAATGCCGGCGGCGTGCGCATTGATGCGTTCCTGCAGGCGCGACAACCGCGCGTGCTTTTCCGCATCGCTGATCGTGTCCTCCAGGTCGGCCGCCGGGGTGCCCGGGCGACGCGAGTAGATGAAGGAGAAACTGTGGTCGAAGCCGATGTCCTCGATCAGCTTCATGGTCTTCTCGAAATCGGCATCGGTCTCGCCGGGGAAGCCGACGATGAAATCCGAGCTGATCGAGATGTCCGGGCGCACCGCGCGCAGTTTGCGGATCTTCGACTTGAATTCCAGCGCGGTGTAGCCGCGCTTCATCGCCGACAGCACGCGGTCGCTGCCAGCCTGGACCGGCAAGTGCAGGAAGTTGGCCAGCTGCGGCACGTCGCGGAACGCGTCGATCAGCGAGTCGCTGAATTCCAGCGGATGCGAGGTGGTGAAGCGGATGCGGCCGACGCCGTCGATCTCGGCGATGGTACGGATCAGCAGGCCCAGGTCGGCGAATTCACCGTCACCGTAGGGGCCACGGTAGGCGTTGACGTTCTGCCCGAGCAGGTTGATCTCGCGCACGCCCTGGGCGGCCAGCTGCGCCACTTCCACCACCACGTCCTCGAACGGGCGGCTGACTTCGGTGCCGCGGGTGTAGGGCACCACACAGAACGAGCAGTACTTGGAGCAGCCTTCCATGATCGAGACGAACGCCGAGGCGCCATCGGCGCGCGGTTCCGGCAGGCGGTCGAACTTCTCGATCTCCGGGAAGCTGATGTCCACCTGCGGGCGCCTCTGCTCGCGGCGGGCGCGGATCAGTTCCGGCAGCCGGTGAAGGGTCTGCGGGCCGAACACCAGGTCCACGAACGGCGCGCGCTTGATGATCGCTTCGCCTTCCTGCGAGGCCACGCAGCCGCCCACGCCGATGATGACTTCGCGGCCCTTGTTCTTCAGGCTCTTCCACACGCCCAGCTGGCTGAACACCTTTTCCTGCGCCTTTTCGCGGATGGAGCAGGTGTTGACCAGGATGACGTCGGCGTCGTCCGGGGTGTCGGTCAGTTCCAGGCCATCGCTGGCGGCAAGCACGTCGGCCATTTTGGCCGAGTCGTACTCGTTCATCTGGCAACCGTGGGTCTTTATGTAAAGCTTGCCTTTGACCTGGTCGGGCTTGCGCGGACCAGTGGGCAGGGCAACGAGCGGGGTACCGCCCGAGGCGGGCGGAAAGACGTCTGGCGTCCCGGTCATGGCGCTTAATCCATTCGGGTGGCGGGAAAGCGGGCAATTCTACCCGCATCCCACGCCGCCCGCCGCGCTGTTGTAGAGCCGAGCCCACGCTCGGCTGCTCTTACGCCGCCACCAGCTCTGCGTCGATCTGCCGCGAGCGGTCGAACGCGGCCAGCGTGCCCATCCGATCAATATAGGCCGCAGTGGCCGGAGCCGGCTGTACCAGCCCGAATTCACGCATCCAGCCCAGCGCATTGCCCCACAGGATGTCGGCCGCGCTCAGGGCCTCGCCCAGCAGATACGGGCCCTGCGCCAGCTGCGCCTCGATCACCTGCAGCACGGTCTCGGCATCGTTGTAGGGCGACATCATCCGCGGCGGCGGCTCGCGGTGCAGGGCCTTGTCGGTCATCGCCGGCTCGAAGCAGGCGCCGTAGAAGGCCATCCAGCGCAGGTAGGGGCCGCGCTGCGCATCGCCGATCGGCGGCGCCAGCCCGGCTTCCGGGTACAGGTCGGCCAGGTAAAGGTAGATGGCCACCTGTTCGGTCACCAGCGCACCGTTGTGGATGATCGCCGGCACCTTGCCCATCGGGTTGATGGCCAGGTAGGCCGGGGCCAGGTTGGCACCGGCCTTCAGGTCCAGCACCTGCAGCCGGTAGTCGGCGCCGAGTGCCTCGAGCAGGGCGACGGCGCCGCTCGAGCGTGAGCGTGCGGCGTGGTAGAGGGTGATCTGGCGTGCATTCATTGCAGTGCTCCTTGCGACGGGGTGGTGAAGCGGGAGGTCATGCTGGGGCACAATCGCGGACGACTTCTGTCCTCGATTCTTCATGCGCCATACCGCTCATCGACTGCTGCGCCTGATCTCGCTCCTGCAGGCCCGCCGGCACTGGTCCGGCGCCGAGCTGGCCGAGCGCATGGGCGTGGACCGGCGCAGCATCCGCCGCGACATCGAACGCCTGCGCGAGCTCGGCTACCCGGTCCAGGCCTCGGCCGGGGTAGGCGGCGGCTACCGGCTCGGCACCGGCGCGCCCGTGCTGCCGATGCTGCTGGACGAGGAAGAGGCGACCACCCTGGCCATTGCCCTGCGGGCCGCCTCGGCCACCCTGGCCGGCATCGACGAGACCGCCCGCGGCCTGCTGTCCAAGCTCGACCCGCTGGTGCCGGCGCGGCGCCGGCAGCAGGCCGGCGAGGTACACGCGGCCACCGCCACCCTGTCCGACCTGCCGGCCACCGATGCGCGCCTGCTCGGCCGCCTGGCCCAGCACTGCCGGCAGGCCGCACGGCTGACCTTTGAATACCGCAGCGCGCAGGACGTGCTGACCCAGCGCCAGATCGAGGCGCAGCACCTGGTCAACTACGGCCGTCGCTGGTACCTGCTGGCCTGGGATCTGGTCCGCGAGGACTGGCGCACCCTGCGCGTGGACCGGATGGGCGCGGTGCAGCTGCAGCCCGGGGCTGGCCTGCACCGACGCACCCCCGCGCCGCCCGACGTGATGGTGCGGCAGGCCGTGAGCCAGGCGCCTTTCACCCTGCAGGCCACCCTGCGCCTGGTCGGCAGCCTGGCCGAGCTGGAGGGTCGCATTCCGCCCTGGTGCGGGGTGCTGGAGCCCGAGGGGCCTGACCATTGCCTGCTGCGCATGGGCGCCGAGAGCCGCGGCATGATGCTGGCCCAGATCCTCAGCCTGGACCTGCTGCCACTGGCCCTGTGGACCTCGCCGCGGGAACTGCGCGACGAACTGGCCCAGCGCCTGGCCGGGCTGGACCAGCTGCTCGCTGTGCCGGCGGTCACGGACTGAGCGGGGCGGCTTGGCAAGGCAGGGCGAAGCTGGGACACTCGCCGCCATGAAGGGGATACTGGGGACAACGGCGATCATCATCGCTGCGCTGACCGCTGCGCCGGCCGGCGCCGGCACCCTGTTCAAGTGCCAGGGTGCCGACGGCGTCACCAGCTATGTCAGCAAGCGCGTGCCCGGCGCGCGCTGCAGCAGCATCAGCTACAGCCGCGATACCCGCCGTCCCGCGACCCCGCGCGCCGTACCGGCCGCTGCGCCGGTGCAGACCGCCAGCACAACTCCGGCCGCCACCCAGGTGGCCAGCGCCGAGCGCAACCCGGTGGCCGTGGCCGCCAGTGCCGCCAGCCCGGCCGTCGCCGCCGCCCCCGCAGCCAGGCCGGCGACTACTTCGCGCGGCGGCCGCATGGTCAGTGGGCAGGTCTATTCGTACATGCAGGATGGCGTGCGCCACTACACCAGTGCGCGCCCGACCCAGGTCGCCAACCTCGGTCCGGTACGCACCATCCGCTACAGCTTCATGGAGCGCTGCTACGCCTGCGGGGTCAACCCGCGCGTCGACTTCGGCAGCGTGCGCCTCAACACCACTTCGTTCCAGACCGAGATCGCCTCGGCCGCACGTGAGTTCGGCGTGGAAGAAGCGATCGTGCGCGCGATCATCCATGCCGAGTCGGCCTACAACCCGACCGCGCTCAGCCGCGCCGGCGCACAGGGCCTGATGCAGCTGATGCCGCCGACGGCCGCACGCTTCGGGGTCAGCGATTCCTACGACGCCAGCCAGAACATCCGTGGCGGCGTGCAGTATCTTGCGTGGTTGTTGAAGCGCTTCAATGGAGATCTGACCCTGGCCGCAGCGGGCTACAACGCCGGCGAAGGCGCGGTCGACCGCCACGGTGGCGTTCCGCCGTACAGTGAAACCCAGTACTACGTGCGCCGCGTCGGCCAGCTGGCCGACCGCTACCGCACCGCTTTGACCAAGCAGTAGGTGCCGACCGTTGGTCGGCACTGGCTGTCGGTGGGTGCCGACTGTCAGTCGGCACACATTTGAAAGAGTTGTTGCAATGCGTTGTGTGGCGCGCGACGGTTCCGCTACACTCGGCCATGATTCAATGCGGCTCTGGCCCCCACCGGATCCGCTGGCAGCCTTAAAGCTACCTAATCAATATCGGAGTGCCGGATGGCCAACGATGGGGTACACGATCCAGTCAACACCGGACGTCGGCGTTTTCTTTCTGCCACCACCGCCGTGGTGGGCGCCGTCGGCGTCGGATTCACCGCAGTTCCTTTCATCAAATCCTGGAACCCCAGTGCCCGCGCCAAGCTTGCCGGCGCACCGGTGGTGGCCGACATCAGCGCCCTGCAGGAAGGCCAACGCCTGATCGTGGAATGGCGTGGCCAGCCGATCTGGATCGTCAAACGGTCCAAGGCGATCCTCGACGCGCTGCATGGGCTGGATGGCCGTCTCAAGGACCCCGGGTCCGGCGAGAAGGACCAGCAGCCGGACTACGTGCTCAAGCAGAACCCCGAGCTGCGTTCGATCAAGCCGGATGTCTCCGTGCTGGTCGGGCTGTGCACGCACCTGGGCTGTTCGCCTGAAATGGTGGCCGAGATCCGGCCCGAGCCGTACGACCCGCAGTGGAAGGGCGGCTACTTCTGCCCCTGCCACAAGTCGCGCTTCGACATGTCCGGCCGCGTCTTCAAGGACGTGCCGGCGCCGATCAACCTGAAGGTGCCCGCGCACCACTACCAGGACGACAACACCATCATCATCGGTGTCGATCCGCAGGGGGCAGCCTGATGGCCAATATCCTCGCCCGTACCGCCAGCGGCGTCGCCGACTGGGTCAACGCGCGTGCGCCCGGCCTGATGCCGGTCTACCGCAAGCACGTCAGCGAGTACTACGCGCCGAAGAACTTCAACCTCTGGTACTACTTCGGCTCGCTGGCGCTGCTGGTGCTGGTCAACCAGATCGTCACCGGCATCTTCCTGACGATGCACTACAAGACCAGCGCCGCCGAGGCGTTCGGTTCCATCGAATACATCATGCGGGACGTGGAGTGGGGCTGGCTGATCCGCTACATGCACTCCACAGGAGCCTCGCTGTTCTTCATCGTGGTCTACCTGCACATGTTCCGCGGCCTGATGTACGGCAGTTACCAGAAGCCGCGCGAGCTGGTGTGGATCCTCGGCATGCTGATCTACCTGGTGCTGATGGCCGAAGCCTTCATGGGCTATGTGCTGCCGTGGGGCCAGATGTCGTTCTGGGGCGCGAAGGTCATCATTTCGCTGTTCGGCGCGATACCGGTCATCGGCAACGGCCTGACCGAATGGATCATGGGCGACTACCTGCCCAGTGACGCCACGCTCAACCGCTTCTTCGCCCTGCACGTCATCGCCCTGCCGCTGGTGCTGCTGCTGCTGGTGGTACTGCACCTGGGCGCGCTGCACGAAGTGGGGTCCAACAACCCTGACGGCGTTGAGATCAAGAAGGGGCCCAAGGGCAACCGCTGGTCGCCGAACGCGCCGGCCGATGGCATTCCCTTCCATCCGTACTACACGCTCAAGGATGGCGTCGGCGCCGGCTTCCTGCTGATCATCGCCGCCTTCATCATCTTCTTCGCACCGGCCTTCGGTGGCCTGTTCCTGGAGCACGACAACTTCACCGAGGCCAACCGCCTGGTGACGCCCGAGCACATCAAGCCGGTCTGGTACTACACGCCGTACTACGCGATGTTGCGCGTGGTGCCCAACAAGCTGGGCGGCGTGCTGGTGATGTTCTCGGCCATCGCGATCCTGTTCCTGGTGCCGTGGCTGGACCGTGCGAAGGTCAAGTCCTACCGCTACCGCGGCGTGCTCTCGAAGGTGCTGCTGGGCGTGTTCGCCGTGTGCTTCGTCTGGCTGGGCGTGATCGGCTCCGGCCCCGGTACCGATGCGCATGAAACCTACGTCGGGCGGGTGCTGACCTTCCTGTACTTCGCGTTCTTCATCACCATGCCGCTATGGACAAGGTTGGACAGGACCAAACCGGTACCGGAGAGGGTGACCACCCATGACTGATCGCTGGATGGTCCGGCTGGCCCTGACGGCCACCCTGATGCTGGGCAGTTTCCTGGCCTCCGCCGCCGAAGGTGGCACCAAGCTGCTGCAGGCCGGCAACGACCTTGGTGACCGCGCATCGCTGCAGCGCGGCGCGCAGCTGTACATGAACTACTGTTCCGGCTGCCACGCGCTGAAGTACCTGCGCTATTCGCGCATGGCGCAGGATCTGGGCCTGAGCGAGGAAGAGGTGATGGCCAACCTCAACTTCACCGGCTCGGCGATCGGCGACCCGATCCCGGTGGCGATGCCCAGGGAGCAGGCGGAGAAGTGGTTCGGCAAGATGCCGCCGGACCTCAGCCTGATCTCGCGGGTGCGCGGCAGCGACTGGGTCTACACCTACCTCAAGTCGTTCTACCTGGACAGCAGCCGGCCGCTGGGCTGGAACAATGCCCTGTTCGCCAACGCATCCATGCCCAATCCGCTGTGGGAGATGCAGGGCCTGCAGCACGCGGTGCATGGCAAGGCCGAGGCACCGGGCATGGATCCGCCGGTCACCGGTCTGCGGCTGGAAACGCCGGGCAACGTCGATGCCGGGCAGTACGACCAGGCCGTGCGGGACATCACCAACTTCCTTGAATACGCCGGTGAACCGGCCGCCTTGAAGCGCCAGCAGCTGGGCGTGTGGGTGATCCTGTTCCTGGCCCTGCTGACCTTCCTGCTGTACCTGCTGAAGAAGGAATACTGGAAGGACGTGCACTGATTCTGCTGCCGGCACGACGCAAAGCCTATTGGCTTTTGTGATGCTCGGTTGCACACTCGGGGAGGAGTCGACCGCCAGCACGGTGCTGGCGGCGCCGATGCGGCAGGCGGTCTCCTGTCGTAGGAGAGCCTTTGATGGCGGCGAGCGTACGCATGCGCAATACACTGACGCTGTTTTCCTCGAACGATGATGTCCTGTGCCACCGGGTCCGCCTGGTTCTGGCGGCCAAAGGGGTCAGCTATGACTCTGTTCCTGTCGATCCGCAGAACCCGCCTGAAGATCTGATCGACCTCAATCCCTACCACTCGGTGCCGACCCTGGTCGAGCGCGAGCTGGTGCTGTACGCCGCCTCGGTGGTCAGCGAGTACCTCGACGAGCGCTACCCGCATCCGCCGCTGATGCCGGTCGATCCGCTCTCGCGTGCGCGCATCCGCCTGGCCATGCTGCGCATCGAGCACGACTGGGTGCCGCAGGTGCAGGCCATCCAGCTGGGCAACAAGACCCAGGCCGAAGCCGGTCGCAAAAGGCTGAAGGAACTGCTGACCGCCTCGCTGCCGCTGTTCAAGGCCAGCAAGTTCTTCCTCAACCCGGAAATGAGCCTGGCTGACTGCGCGATGGCGCCGATCATCTGGCGGCTGCAGTCGCTGGACGTGCCGCTGCCCAAGGATGGCAAGGCCATCGAGGATTACGGTAATCGCATCTTCCGCCACCCCGGTTTCGTCCGCAGCCTGACCGAGCAGGAAAAGAAGCTGCGCGACCTGCCGGTCTGAGTCTGGCGGGCGCATTCCGTCTGCATGCTCACCGGCGTGCAGGTGATCCGCCCCGGCAGGGGCGTCGGGCGCGTACACTTCACGCATGACCGACGACTTCTTCCACATGACCAGCCACCGCCCGTACCTGCTGCGGGCGCTGGTGGAATGGATCAACGACAACCAGCTGACCCCGCACATCCTGGTCGATGCCGGCGTTCCCGGCGTCCAGGTGCCGCCTTCGGCGGTGAAGGATGGCCGCGTGGTGCTCAACATCGCCGAGCGCGCGGTGGTGCAGTTGATGATCAACAACGAGATGGTGAGCTTCTCGGCCCGCTTCTCCGGTACCAGCTATCCGGTGCAGGTGCCGATCAGTGCGGTGCTGGCCGTGTACGCGCGCGAGACCGGGCAGGGCATGGCGCTGCCGGACGATATTCCGGGCACCGAACCGGCACCGACCAGCGACGAGCTGCTGCACGAAGGCGAGACCCCGTCGGATGACACGCCGCCGGACGACCGCCCACCGACCACGCCGCCGCCGAAGGGCCGCCCGACACTGCGCGTTGTGAAGTAACGGTAGGTGCCGACCGTTGGTCGGCACACTGCTGCCGCTGCGCTCGCCGGGCATGGCCCGGCGCTACCAGGTTCAGACGTCCTCTGCGTCTTCCACATCCGCGCGGATCTGGCTGATCCGCGCCGCACCCGGGCCGGTGAACGACACCAGCTGGTCGCCGCGCAGCACCATGCGGCCGACGTGGCGATCGATGCCGTCGTAGGAATACTCGAACTTGAAGGTGCGCTCGAAGCCGAGCCGCCCATCCTCGCCGCGCGACAGGCGCATGCCGGTGGCATGCACCGCCTGGTCCAGCCACTGCACGTCGGCGGCGCGGCAGGCGTTGCGGCCGAGTTCGATGGCACGTTCGGCGGCGGAACGCGCGGCATTCCAGAAGAAGTAGACGATGCCGCCGGCAATCAGCAGCAACAACAGGGTAGGCATGGCGTCACGCGTGCAGGGTCGATCCCGCCAAGATGGCGGCGAACGCGCAGCGGATCAAGCCACACTGCTCATTGTCCGTTCGTAGCTGGTGCAACCGGCGGCGGTGCCACGCGCGAAGCGGGGGCCGTCAGCTGCAGCAGTGCCGCCCAGTCCTGGCGGTTGAAACTGCATTCGTCCTCGCGGCCGGGCGTGCAGCTGGGGTCGATGCCGGTGCTGCTGCGATCGCGTGCGGGCGGCAGCTGGATCAGGCCCGTGCGGTCCAGCTGCAGCAGGCGCATGGCCACGGTGTTCATCACGTTGCCGCCCACCAGGTACAGGGTCTGGTCGCCGCCGAGGTTGGCCGCCACCACGACTTCGCAATGCGATTTCCAGTGGCCGACCGAGCCGTTGCCCAGCGCCTTCACCAGCCCGCTGTAGCTCAGCGTGCTGCTGCGGTCGCGCAGGAAGCACAGCAGGTCGCCCGGTGCAGGCTTGGCCGTGGCCGGATCCGCCAGCCGGTACGGCACGCCGGAAGGCCCTGCCTGGTAGGCGGCGCGGATGTAGTCGATATGCCGCGGCGAAGTGGTGAAGCCCGGCACGCCGGCGCGGGTCATCACCCAGGAAATGAACGCAGCCGACCACGGGTTGTCAACCAGGAAGGCGCGGCAGTCGCTGTCGGTGTAGCGCGTGCCCAGTGGCGCCAGGCAGCTGCTGGCGCCGGGAATGCTGCCCATCGCGTTGAGCGTGCCGCTGTCGCGCCAGTAGCTGGCTACGCGCTGCCAGGCGATCAGGCCGTTGTCGGCCAGGTTCTCGTTCTCCGCTTCGGTGACGCTGAGGCTGGCCGCGCGCCCCTCGCGGTCGATGAAGGGGCGGTACCAGAGCCGGTGTTCGTTGCAGGCGGCATTGCGGATGGAGATCGCCAGCGGACTGAGGCCGAAGCGGGGTGGCACGTCGCAGGCTTCGGCGGCGGCGGCTGACAGCGGCGCGGCGGCCAGCAGCAGGCAGGCAGGCAAGAGCATCCGGCGCATGCGCGGCTCCTGTGGGGGATGGCCGCAGCGTCGCAGAGGCAGGCGTAGCCGAATCGTGAAAGCCTCCGGGCCGGTAGCGCCGGGCCATGCCCGGCGAGCGAAGCGGTGGCGCCCGGATCCGCCCTCAGCCCGGCGGCGGCCCCAGCTTCAGCGACAGGTCGATGGCCTGCACGTGCTTGGTCAGGCCGCCGATGGAAATGCAGTCCACGCCGTCCTCGGCAATCGCCCGCAATCCCTCCAGACCAACACTGCCGGAGACTTCCAGCGGAATGCGGCCGGCGGTGATGCGCACGGCCTCGCGGCGCAGCGCGGCATCGAAGTCGTCCAGAAGGATGCGCTCGCAGCCGGCATCCAGTGCCTGCTGCAGCTGCTCCAGGTCTTCCACCTCCACCACCAGCGGCAACGACGGCCACTGCTGGCGCGCGGCAGCCACCGCAGCCGGCAGCGAGCCGGCGGCGCGGATGTGGTTTTCCTTCAGCATCACCGTGTCGTACAGGCCGAAGCGGTGGTTGTCACCGCCGCCGCAGCGCACCGCGTACTTCTGCGCCAGGCGCAGGCCGGGCAGGGTCTTGCGGGTATCGAGGATGCGCGTGTCGGTGCCGGCCACGGCGGCCACGTAGCGGGCGGTGGTGGTAGCGGTGCCGGACAGGGTCTGCAGGAAATTCAGCGAGGTGCGCTCGGCGCTGACCAGGCTGCGGCTGCGCCCGTGGAGCAGGGCCAGCACGGTGCCGGCGGCGACGCGGTCGCCCTCGGCCACGCGCCATTCGATGCGGACGTCCGGGTCGAGCGCCCGATGGGTGGCGTCGAACCAGGGGCGGCCGGCGATCACCGCATCATCCTGCTTGCACAGCAGGTAGGCGCTGTCGGCCTGGTCGGGCAGCAGGGCGGCGGTGACGTCACCGCTGCCCAGGTCCTCGGCCAACGCGCGGGCGACATCGGCCGCGACGAGGGCCGCATCCGGCGTCGGCAGGGCGGTCATGCGGCGGGGAAGTCGGCGATCTGCGCGGTCGGGATGGCCTCTTCGGCCAGCAGCACCGGAATGCCGTCGTCGACCCGGAACACCTGCTTGCGGTCGCGGGTGACCAGCGCCTCGCGCAGCGGCTGGGCCAGCGGGTTGCCGTCGGCCTTGTTGACCGAACCGGCAGAAATAGCCTTGTTGAGGGCTTCCAGGCCCTTGCCATCCAGCAGGGACAGGGGCTGGCGGGTGTCCGGCGACACCAGCAGGTCAAGCAGCTTGCGATCCATGGTTCTTCGTCTTGCGTGGAAGACGGCTAGAATACGTCTTTAAGGCAGGTGACGGCCAATGACCCCCAACCCGATCGCGCCGCTTGTCGGCATCGTCATGGGTTCCCGCTCCGACTGGGAAACCATGCAGCACGCCGCCCAGAAGCTTGAAGCCCTGGGTGTTCCGTTCGAAGTGAAGGTGGTCTCCGCCCACCGCACCCCGGACGTATTGTTCAGCTATGCAGAAGAGGCGGGCCCGCGCGGCCTGCGCGCGATCATCGCCGGTGCCGGCGGGGCAGCGCACCTGCCCGGCATGATCGCCGCCAAGACCGCCGTGCCGGTGCTGGGCGTGCCGGTGCAGTCCAAGGCCCTCAACGGCATGGATTCGCTGCTGTCGATCGTGCAGATGCCGGCCGGCATCCCGGTCGCCACCTTCGCCATCGGCAATGCTGGTGCGTCCAACGCGGCGCTGTTTGCCGCGGCGATGCTGGCCAGCGACCAGCCGGCCATCGGCCAGGCGCTGGAGGCCTTCCGCACCCGCCAGACCGAAGATGTCATGGCTCACGACGATCCGCGCCAATGAGCCTGACCGTCGGCATCCTGGGCGGCGGACAGCTCGCCCGCATGATGGTCCTGGCCGGCGCGCCGCTGGGGCTGCGCTTCGAGCTGTACGACCCGGCGGCCGACGCCTGCAGCGGCCCGCTGGCGCAGCTCACCGTGGCCGCGTTCGATGATCGCAAGGCCCTGGCCGAGTTTGCCGCCAAGGTCGATGTGGTCACCTTCGATTTCGAGAACGTTCCGGCCGACAGTGCGCAGTGGCTGGCCGACCAGGTGCCGGTCTACCCGCCGCCGTCGGCGCTTGCCGTCGCGCAGGACCGGCTGAGCGAGAAGACCCTGTTCCAGCAGCTGGGCATTCCGCTGCCGGCCTTCGCCGATATCCGCAGCCGTGACGAGCTGGCCGCGAAGGTCGCCGAATTCGGCCTGCCGTGCATCCTCAAGACCCGCCGCCTCGGCTATGACGGCAAGGGGCAGTTCCGCCTGCGCAGCGAGGCCGACATCGGCGCCGCCTGGGACGCCCTCGGCGCCCAGGTCGAGCGCACCGGCCTGATCCTGGAGGGCTTTGTCGCCTTCCAGCGCGAAGTGAGCGTGGTCGCCGTGCGCGGCCGTGATGGCAGCTTCCAGGCCTGGCCGGTCACCGGCAACTGGCATGTGGATGGCGTGCTGTCGGCCAGCGTGGCCCCGGCCGTGCTGTCGGATACCGAGCATGAGGCGGCGATTGGTTACGCGCGCCGCGTGGCCGAACACCTGGGCTACGTGGGCGTGTTCGCGCTGGAGCTGTTCTGCCGCGATGGCGAGCTGCTGGCCAACGAGATGGCGCCGCGCGTGCACAACTCCGGTCACTGGACCATCGAAGGCAGCGAGACCTCGCAGTTCGAGAACCACCTGCGGGCCGTGCTGGGCCTGCCGCTGGGCAGCACCCGCATGCTCGGCCATGCCTGCATGCTGAACTGGCTGGGCGCGATGCCCGATGCGGCGCCGGTGCTGGGCCAGGCCAGTGGCCATTGGCATGACTATGGCAAGCAGCCGCGCGACGGCCGCAAGGTCGGCCATGCCACCCTGCGTGACGATGATGCCGATGCGTTGGCCGATGCGCTGGTACAGGTCGGCCTGGAGCTGGACCGCCAGGACCAGGTGGCGCCAGCGGTGCACGCGCTGCGCAACCGCTGAATCGGCTGGTGCCGGCCGCCGGCCGGCATTGCCCACCAAGGTGGGCATCTACCAGAGCCGCGCAAAGCCGGTAGCGCCGGGCCATGCCCGGCGGGTGTCTGTCCACCTCAGCGCAGCTGGCTCTCGGCGAATTCCCAGTTGACCAGCTGCCAGAACCCTTCCAGATAGCGCGTGCGCTCATTCTGGTAGTCGGTGTAATACGCGTGTTCCCACACATCGCAGCACAGCAGCGGGGTGCTCTCGCCAGTCAGCGGCGTGCCTGCGTTGCGGGTCGCCTGGATGCCGAGCTGGCCGCCAGGGTGCTGCACCAGCCAGACCCAGCCCGAGCCGAACAGCCCCAGCGCGGCGCGGTTGAACTCCTCGCGCAGGCGCTGGCCATCGCCGAACTGGCGCTTGATGAGCTCACCCAGCCGGCCCTGCGGCTCGCCGCCACCACGCGGGCGCAGGCACTGCCAGTAGAAACCGTGGTTCCAGGCCTGGGCGGCCGCATCGAACAGCGTGCCCTGGGCCTGGCGGACGATCTCTTCCAGCGGCGCTTCTTCCCATTCGGTACCGACGATGGCGGCATTGACCGCATCCACGTAGGCGCGATGATGGCGGCCGTAGTGCAGTTCCACGGTCTGCGCGGACAGGTGCGGCTGCAGGGAGCCGGAAAGGTAGGGCAGGGCAGGCAATTCGACGGGCATGGACAGGTTCGTGGCCAGGGGGACGGCGGCAGCCGGTTCCATCGGCTTACAATGGTGGCTACCGTGGGCAGTCTAGCCGACCACTGCGGTCGGTTTGTCCGGCGAAGCAAGGAGTGAGGTGTGGCGGTAATGCAGCAAATCCAGGCCGAGGTGGATCGTTACCCGCTCGTGCTGTTCATGAAGGGCACCCCGCAATACCCGATGTGCGGCTTTTCCAGCCGTGCCGTGCAGGCGTTGATGGCCGCCGGCGCCGTCGCCCTGCGCACGGTCAACGTGCTGGAGGAACCGGAGATCCGCGCCAACCTGCCGCGCTTCTCCAACCTGCCGACGTTCCCGCAGCTGTTCATCAACGGGGAGTTGATCGGCGGCTGTGACATCGTCATGGAGCTGTTCGAAGCCGGCGAGCTCAAGCGCATCGTCGAAGAGGCCACCCAGGGATGAGTGCTTGGCCATCGACGTCAGCGACCGATACGGCGCTCGATGGCCGTCCCCTGCAGGATCGCGTGGTCGTCATCGCCGGTGCCGGTGGCGGGCTGGGCAGTGCCGCGGCCGTGGCCGCTGCCGAAGCCGGGGCCACCGTGGTGCTGATGGGCCGCAAGCCGCGCCGGCTGGACCGGGTCTACGCCCAGGTGCAGGCCGTGGGTCCCGAGCCCCTGCTGTATCCGCTGGACCTGGAAGGTGCCGGCCCCGATGACTATGCCGAACTGGCCCAGGCCCTGCAGCGTGAGCTGGGGCGGCTGGACGGCCTGCTGGTCTGTGCCGCGCATTTTCCCGGCCTGACCCCCTTCGAGCTGGCCGACCCGGCCAGTTTCGCCCGCGCCGTGCACGTCACCCTGACCGCCCCGGCGTGGCTGGCCCAGGCCTGCCTGCCGCTGCTGAAACAGCGCGAAGATGCGGCGATGGTGTTCGCTGTCGATGCCCCGGAAAGGGTGGGGCAGGCCTACTGGGGCGGCTATGGCGTGGCCCAGCACGGACTGCGGGGGCTGATTGCCAGCCTGCACGATGAATTGGGCCGTACCCCCGTCCGGGTAAGTGGCCTGTATCCGGGCCCATTGCGCACCGCCCTGCGGGCTCGCGCCTATTCAGTTGACCAGGATCCTGCTGCCCAAGGCCCGGAAAAGCCCGCCGCTGCGGCCGTAGCGCTGCTTTCGACGGCGGGCGCCCCGTGGCGCGGGCAGGTACTTGACGCAAGTAGCGCTACCGCCGCCGGTTAACTGGACGAAAAGACGGAATGAAGGTTCCGTCACGATCGAGTTGCGATCCCGTGCCGTTTGTCGCACAACCGTCACATTGCAGGCGTAGCGTGTTAATCTAGTGTTAACCGTTGCGGCAGCTGCCGTTCACGGTAGGGAACCCCAGATAAATGTCCAGTCAGCCGCCCGCAAGGCTGGTTGGATGCGCTTTTTTTCCGCCATCGCCAACTCGCATCGAGGCTACCGAAAAATGACCCACCCACTCCGGATGTCCAAGCTTACCCTTGGTCTCGTGGCTGCACTCGCCGCCGCCCCCGCCTTCGCCCAGAGCACCTCTGCCGGTGTCGGCGGCCAGGTGATCTCCCGCGCGGGCCAGCCCGTCGCCGGCGCCGAAGTCACCATCACCCACACCGAGTCGGGCACCGTTTCGCGTGCCACCACCGATGCGGCCGGTCGTTACAACGCCCGCGGCCTGCGCGTGGGTGGTCCGTACTCGATCACCATCACCAAGCCGGGTGAAGGCACCAAGACCGAAGATGGCGTCTACCTGGGCGTGAACCAGACCGGCACCATCAACGCCACCCTGTCCGGCGACCTGGCTGCTGCCACCAACCTGGACACCGTGCAGGTCACCGCCGTCGGCGGCGGCTCGGAAGTGTTCAGCGCCACCAAGATGGGCTCGGGCACCAACCTCAGCCAGCAGCAGATCGAAGTTGCGCCGTCCATCGGCGGCAACATCCAGGATCTGATGCGCCTTGACCCGCGCGTGACCTTCATCGACCGCGCCTCGGGCTCGATCTCGGCCGGTGGCCAGAACCCGCGCTTCAACTCGATCAACATCGACGGCGTCTCGGCCAGCGACACCTTCGGCCTGGAAGGCAACAACATGCCGACCCGCCGCCAGCCGGTCGCGATGGAAGCCATCGAAGCGCTGGACATCAACCTGTCCAACTACGACGTCAGCATCGCTGCCGCCGCCGGTGCCACCGTCAATGCGGTGACCAAGTCCGGTACCAATGATTTCCACGGTTCGGTCTACGGCACTTACCGTGACGGCGACTGGTTCGGTGACAACCCGGAAGGCCAGCCGTTCAAGGGCTTCACCAAGGAAGAAACCTACGGCATGACCGTGGGTGGCCCGATCGTCAAGGACAAGCTGTTCTTCTTCGCCAACTACGAGAAGTTCAAGCAGGCCGCACCGGGCGCAGACCTGAGCGGCACCGCGCTGGGCAAGGCCAACCCGCAGTTCACCCTGGCCGACGTGACCCGCGCGCAGCAGATCGCCCAGGGCTACGGCATCAACGCCGGTGGCCTGGAAAGCAACGGCGACACCGAGATGGAAGAGTACGCGCTGAAGCTCGACTGGAACATCAGCGACAACCACCGCGCCAACTTCCGTTACAGCAAGATCGACCAGAGCAAGCTGCGCATCAACGGCATGAGCACCAGCACGGCCTCGCTGAGCTCGTACTGGTACCAGCATGACAAGACCAACGAGAGCTACGTCGCCCAGCTGTTCAGTGACTGGTCCGACAACTTCTCGACCGAGTTGAAGGCTTCGTACCGCGAGTACTCGGCGATCCGCAACGTGCCCACCGACGCGCCGAGCATCCGCATCTATTTCCAGGGCAGCGAGACTGCGCCGACGGGTGACTCGCTGTACCTCGGTACCGAAGTCAATTCGCAGAACAACATCCTGCAGACCAAGGCATGGAACTACTACGCCGCCGCCACCTGGACCCTGGGTGACCACGACGTCAAGTTCGGTGCGTCGTACGACACCAACGACATCTACAACTATTTCGGTGCCAACTCGTGGGGTGCCTACACCTTCTACGGCCTGGATAATTTCGCCGCTGGCCGCTGGAGCAGCTACAACTACAACCCGGAACGCACCCCGGGCTCGATTCCGGCTGACTACAAGTTCAGCAACCTGGCCCTGTTCGTGCAGGACACCTGGTATGTCAACAGCAACCTGACGCTGACCATGGGCGTGCGTGCCGACCGTGCCGACACCAGCCCGGCCCCGGCCTACAACGCCGCGGCGTCGGCCTTCTTCGGCAACGACAACAGCAAGGTCCTGAGCAACAAGTTCCTGGTCCAGCCGCGCTTCGGCTTCAACTACACCTTCGACACCGAGCGTCCGACCCAGCTGCGCGGCGGCGTGGGCCTGTTCCAGGGTGATGCCCCGCAGGTGTGGTTGAGCAACAGCTACTCGGCGACCGGCTTCAACAACTCGGTCTATTCCTACACCCGCAACGACCCGACGCTGCAGTTCAGCCCGAACAAGGACGGCCAGCCGGTCCCGACCACCCCGGGTTCGAACCGCCAGAACGTCAACTTCGTCGGCAGTGACTTCAACATGCCGTCGGTCTACAAGGCCAACCTGGCCTTCGATCACGAGCTGCCGTGGAATGGCATCGTGGCATCGGCCGAACTGCTGGTCACCAAGGTCAAGGACGCGCTGTACTACAAGAACCTGAACCTGGGGCCGGTGCAGCAGGTGGGTCCGGATGGCCGTGATCTGTACTACGCGACCGCGCGCAACAACTTCCTGTGGATCAACGACGACGCACGCGCCGGCCGTAACCGCGCCTACGACTCGGTGTACGAAATTGCCAACACCGACAAGGGCCGCACTTCGCAGTTCACCGCGTCGCTGAGCAAGCCGTGGTCGGAAGGCAGCGACTGGTCCTGGAACCTGGGCTACACCTACACCGACGCGACCGAAGTCGGTTCGCTGACCAGCTCCACCGCCAGCTCGGGCTGGGGCTACCAGTACGCCTTCAACGCCAATAGCGAAACCGAGAACACCTCGCGCTACCAGATCCGTGACCGCGTGTCGGGCTCGCTGAACTGGAAGCACAAGTTCTTCGGCGATTACGAAACCAAGATCGGTCTGGTGTACGAAGGCCGTAGTGGCCGTCCGTACAGCTACGTCTTCGTGAACGATGCCAACGGCGACAGCCGCTCGGCGAACGACCTGTTCTACGTGCCGAAGGCGGGTGAAGTGCTGTTCGGTGACGTCGACCGGGTCACCGGCAAGTTCACCCCGAATGCGGCGATGGAGAAGTCGTTCTACGAATGGCTGGCTGCCAACCCGCAGCTGGCGAAGTACGCAGGCAGCTATGCTCCGGCCAACGGTTTCCGTACCGGCTGGATCAACACCTTCGATATCCGTGTCAGCCAGCAGCTGCCGGGCTTCATGAAGGGCCACAAGTCGGAAGTGTGGATCGACATCCAGAACGTCGGCAACATGCTGAACAAGAAGTGGGGCAACATCTACGACTACGGCTTCTTTGCTGATGCCCGCGTCGCAACCCTGCAGGGCATCCAGGACGGCAAGTACGTGTACAACTTCCGCAATGCGGATGCCCCGGTCGTGGCCAACAACGACGCAGACGGCTTCGACGTCGGCGTGTCGCAGTGGTCGGTGCAGCTGGGCTTCCGCTATCAGTTCTGATGAACTGACGGAGTTGCTGCACACGGAAACGGCCGGGGAAACCCGGCCGTTTTCCGTTCAGGCGAAAGTCCTTGCGGGCGTGCTGGCGGGGGCGTAGCATCCCCTCTCGTGCGCGGCGCACTACGCCGCCTGGCGGTCCCGGAACGGCGAACGCGGGCAGCACCTATCCAACGGTCGGGTTTCCCGGCCGTTTTGCTTTTTAAGGGGGCGGCAGTACAGTCGGAAACCTTGAAGGAAGCGAAAAGTTGGATATGACGACGAACGAAAAGGCAGCCCGCGCGCTGCCGGTGCAGGATGCGCGGATCTACCCGCGCGGTGGGTTGGATGTGCTGTCGCGGGCCGAGGTCGCGCGCCTGCGCGATGCCTCCGGTGGCGGCATGCACGAGCTGCTGCGCCGCTGCGCGCTGGCGGTGCTGACCAGTGGCAGTGCCTCGGACGATCCGCGCGCGGCGCGTGATCTCTACCCTGATTTCGACATCCAGGTGGCGCAGCAGGATCGCGGCGTGCGCATCGACCTGGTCAACGCCCCGGCGATGGCCTTCGTCGACGGCGAGATCATCCGCGGCGTGGCCGAGCTGCTGTTCGCAGTGGTCCGCGACCTGGCCTACATGGCCATCGAGATGGGCCCGGCCTACGCGGCCGAGCTGGAGTCTTCGGAAGGCATCACCAACGCGGTGTTCGGCCTGCTGCGCAACGCGCGCATCCTCAACCCGGGCGACCCTAACCTGGTGGTCTGCTGGGGCGGCCACTCGATCGGCCGCGACGAGTACCTGTACACCAAACAGGTCGGTTACGAGCTGGGCCTGCGTGGCCTGGACATCTGCACCGGCTGCGGCCCGGGCGCGATGAAGGGCCCGATGAAGGGCGCCACGATCGCCCATGCCAAGCAGCGCAAGACGGTCACCCGCTACATCGGCCTGACCGAGCCGGGCATCATTGCCGCCGAGTCGCCGAACCCGATCGTCAACCACCTGGTCATCATGCCGGACATCGAGAAGCGCCTTGAGGCCTTCGTCCGCATCGGCCACGGCATCATCGTGTTCGCCGGCGGCGTCGGCACGGCCGAAGAGATCCTGTACCTGCTCGGGATCCTGCTGCGCGAGGAGAACAAGGACCTGCCGTTCCCGCTGATCCTGACCGGCCCGACCGTGGCCGCGCCGTACTTCGAGCAGATCGACCGGTTCATCCGCCTGACCCTGGGCGATGCCGCGGCCGAGCGTTACGAGATCATCATCGGTGACCCGGTGGCGGTGGCCCGCAAGATGGCCAGCGGCATCAAGCAGGTGCGCGAGCATCGCCTGGCGCAGAAGGATTCGTTCTTCTTCAACTGGTCCATCGAGATCCCGTGGGAGTACCAGCAGCCGTTCGTGCCGACCCACGAGGCGATGGCCGCGCTGGACCTGCACCACGGCCGCGCCCCGCATGCGCTGGCGGCCGACCTGCGCCGGGCGTTCTCCGGCATCGTGGCCGGCAACGTGAAGGAAGATGGCATGCGCCGCATCGAGGAGTTCGGGCCGTTCCAGATCCACGGCGACGCCGACATGATGCAGGCCCTGGACGCGCTGCTGCGCGCCTTCGTCGAACAGCGCCGGATGAAGATCTCCGGCGAATACCAGCCCTGCTACCAGGTGCTGGCCTGACCGACTGCCCGGGGTCGGATCCCCGAAGAGGCTCCGACCCCATCCAGGGGCCGCCAGCCGGGCCGCGCGGGGTCGGACCCCCGAAGGGGCTCCGACCCCATCCAAAGCCCGCGGGAAGGGCAGGGCACGTCAATGCTTTGACGCCCGTCGCCCCGTTCTGACCGTTCATCCTGCCGCCGCTTGCCGGCGGCACCCGGGTGCGCCATCGTGGCCACCAACACGCTGGGGAGCGTTCCATGTCACTGCGCCGGTCCACGGGCTTCACGCTGGTCGAGTTGATGGTCACGGTTGCCGTGCTGGCAATGCTGAGCACCATCGCGTATCCCAGTTTCCGCAGTACCATCCGCTCCAACCGGATGGCGACCACCAGCAATGAGCTGATGGGCGCCCTTGCCCTGGCGCGTTCGGAGGCCATCCGCGGAACCCGCGGTGGCGGGGTCTGTGCATCCAAGGCGGGGACTGCCTGTGATGGCAGCAGCTGGGCCGATGGCTGGATGGTCTGGAATGACACCAATGGAAATGGCAGCTTCGACAACGGCGAGGCGGTGCTGCGCTTTGCGGAGGCACGCAGCCAGATGCAGGGCGCCAGCGGCGAGGCCCTCAGCATCGCCTTCGATCCACGTGGCCGCAGCCGGGCTGCCGCAGTCCAGAACATCACCCTGCGGCCAACCGACTGCAGCGACACACCGCTGCAACGGCGCATGACCATTTCGCTCACCGGCCAGGTGCGGCTGCAGAAGGAAGCCTGCAAGTGAACCGTCGATCCTTCCCCCGCCACGTTACGCTCGGTCGCAGGCAGTCCGGCTTCACCCTGATCGAGGTGCTGATCGCGATCCTGGTGCTGGGTTTTGGCCTGCTCGGCTTTGCGCTGCTGCAGACCATGAATGTGCGTTACGTGCAGAGTGCCAACTTCCGCACGCAGGCGACCAACCTGAGCTATGAAATGCTCGATCAGATCCGCGCCAACAGAGTGGCGGCTCCAAAGTACGTCGGCAGCTATACCGCCACGACGACCAACTGCGCGCCGGTAACTGACACGCAGCTGGAACCTGCCACCTACATGACTGACTGGCGCTGCCGGCTGGGCAAGGCGTTGGGCGCCAACGCCACGGCGCAGATCGTGCGCAACGGCGCCCAGTACGAAGTTCGGGTCACCTGGGGCGATGAACGCTGGAAGGCCGACGCCACGGACCTCACTTTCACTGCGAGTACCCGCCTGTGAGCCGCACCCAATTCTCCGCACGGCGCATGCGCGGCATGTCGTTGATCGAACTGATGATTTCCCTGGTCATCGGTCTGATCATCATGCTGGCCGTGGTGCAGGTGTTCTCTGCGTCGCGTACCGCGTACCAGCTTTCCGAAGGCCTGGCACGTGTGCAGGAAAACAGCCGTTTCGCAATGGACACGCTGCAGCGCGAGATCCGCATGGCGGGGCATTTTGGTTGCGTGAACGACCAGGCGCATACGCTGCAGTCGCCAGGATCGCTCGTCTCGACGCTTGATGGCGCCAACAACCCCGTGCTGGACTTCACCCGCTCCATCCAGGGGTACGAGGCAACGGACACCCAGCCAGGCAAGCCGCTGACGATTTCCGCCACGCCTGGCACCGGCGGCACCGCCTACACGCCTGCGCTCCCCGATGCGATTGCCAACGCGCTGACGAACCGGGTCAATGGCAGCGACATCATCGCGCTGCGTTACCTCATGCCTGATGGTGTCCCGGTCACGTTGGTCGGGGGCACGGCGGACAAACCGGTCCTGAGTTTCAATGCGGCTCTGCTGCCTGTCGTGCGCAGCGGCATGAGTAATCCTGGTCTGTTCGGCGTTGCCGATTGCCTGTCGGCAACTGTGTTCCAGGCAAAAGCAGTGAACGCCACTGAGGCCAGCGTGAGTTTCGATGCGGGCAAGCTCAATGGGGGCCGCACGTTCACGCGAGGCTACACGGTCGGGCAGGCGATGCTGTACCGCGCGGAAAGTGCGGTGTATTACGTCGGGTACGACTCGACCACCAAGCAGAGCTCGTTGTACCGGGTGCGGTTCAGTGCTGTTCCAGATGGTGCTCTCATCGCATCCGCTCCAGAGCCGTTGGTGGAGGGTGTGGAAAACATGCAGCTGCTGTATGGGCAGGATCGCAACCTGTACACGACCACCGCGCCGTCGGGCTATATCGATCGCCAGGGCACGGCGGCTGCTGTACAGGGAACGCTGTCTGCCGATAACGCCACCAAGTCCTGGCGTCGTGTGGGTGTCGTGCAGATCGGCCTGTTGATGGCCAGCCCCGATCCCTCCGCCGTGCAGCAGGCCGATACCAATGCGTCGCTGGTATCAATGGGGGTCACCTACACCACGCCAACGGATGGGCGCATGCGTGCGGTCTATCAGACCAGCGTCGCACTTCGCAACCGCCTGTTCGGCAACTGAGGCCACCATGCGTACTCAACCCTTCCGGCACGCACCTCCCAGCGCCCAGCGCGGCGCGGTCCTGTACGTCGCGCTCATCATGCTCATCCTGCTGGCATTGATCGGTATCGCCGGCATGCAGGTGACCAGCATGCAGGAGCGCATGGCGTCCAACTATCTCCGCACCAACATGGCGTTCCAGAACGCCGAAGGCAACGCACGCCAGGTGGAGGCCCAGATAGAGACGGCGCTGGACAGTGAGAACGTCTTTCGGGCGAACCAGGAAGAGTGCAGCCCGACCTATGATCCGCTGACGTGGGCCAATGGCATCACCGCCACGTCGTCCAGCTATACCCGGCGCATCGACAAGTGCTTCGCAGCCTCCAGCCGCCGCATTGGCGAGCGGGCAAACGAAGAAACCGGAAACATCTACCAGGTCACTGCATTGTCCAGTGACCAGGCCACTGACGCCTCCGCCAGTGCTGTCATCGATACGGTCTTCATCCCATGAACAGTGATCGTCGCTTCCTTCGTCTGACCCCCACCACCTGGCTGCGTGCCGGTGTGGTCGTCACCGTGCTGGCGGGCGTGGCTGCGCTCACGATTCCGCTGCGGGCGGCCATCGGTGACTACGATATCGCGCAGGAGCCGCTGTACACCAAGCAGAGCCAGCCACCGCTGATGATGATGGTGATGTCACGCGACGAGCAGCTGTTCAACAAGGCGTACAGCGATTACAGCGATCTGGGCGGTGGGCCGAATGGTGAAGAGGACGGCATCCTCGATACGACCTACCTCGACACATTCGAGTATGGCGGCTATTTCGATTCCAAGCTTTGCTACGCCTACAACGGTGGTGTATTTAAGTACACAGCCAAGGCGGGTGGCACCAACGGCCATAGCTGCAGTGGCGCGTGGTCCGGCAACTTCATGAACTGGGTGACGATGAGTCGCCTGGACGTGATCCGCAGCGTGTTGTATGGCGGTCAGCGTTCCACCGACACCACCGACAAGACGGTGCTTGAGCGCGCCCCGATTCCCAGCGACCTGCATGCGTGGGTCAAGGTGTATCGTGGTAGCGACATCGGCAACTTCACGCCGCTGTCGACGGTGCCGACGTCGTTCTGCAACACGACGGTGCGTGGTGGTAGCGACCCGCTGATGCGCTATGCGGCCGGTAACTACACCGAATGGGCGGCGACCGAGAGTATCCAGTGCGATACCAATCGCGACAGCAATACGCCCGGCAGCGCGACGGATCGCATCGTGCGCATTGAGGTCTGTTCGGCGGACAACCCGAACAGGGAAGCTTACTGCCGCAAGTACAACAACGGCACCACCGATCGTTACAAGCCGGCGGGCCTGTTGCAGACCTATGGTGAGAGTGGCCGGCTGCGCTTTGGCCTGATCACCGGCACCTATGCCAATCCGCGCGATGGTGGTGTGCTCCGGCGCAACATCGGAAAGATCGCAGGCAACGGCACCTCGTTCTGCGCCGCTGGCGACGAGATCAATCTTTCCACCGGCCAGTTCTGTCCGTTCACAACTAACAGCAAGGTCAATGAAGGCATCATTAACACGCTCTCCAACTTCCGGATCGACCAGAATTGGAACGGCAATTGGAGCGACTGCAGCACCTACGGCATCTTCAACCGACATGATCAGGGGGGCAACGGCTATCTGGCTGACCCTGGCAACGATGTCGGCGGTTACAAGTGCAGTGCGTGGGGCAATCCGCTGGCTGAAATGTACGCCGAGGCGTTGCGTTACATTACGAAGGGGACCAAGCGCTATGGTGACACTGGAGATCTCAGCACCCTGCCTACCGGAGTGAGCTGGCTCGATCCCTATCGGGCGCCTGCAGACGGTGGCAATTCCTACTGCGCGTCCTGCAACATCCTGGTCCTGTCTTCCGGCCTGCCCTCGTTCGACAGCGACAATATCGGTACCGTAACCGGGCTGGCCACTGCAACGGCTGCCACCGATGCGATCGGCGTGGCCGAGGGCATCGTCAACAACACCTGGATGGCGGGGCGCGTAGGCGATACGGCGCGTTATGCGTCGCTGAACACTCACGAGGATCTGTGCCAGGGTCGCAGCGTGACGGCCTTGAGCAAGGTTCGCGGTATCTGTCCCGACATTCCCTCGATGGAGGGCAGCTACATGATCGCCGGCCTGGCCAAGGCGGCGGCTGAAACCGATCTGCGGCCGACCGGCATCACCGGCAAGCCGTCCAGTTACAAGCTGACGGCGAAGACCTATACGGTGGCCATGGCAGAGAATCTGCCGAAGTTCGAAGTCTCCATCGGCGGCAAGAAGATCGGCCTGGCGCCGCTGTGCCAGGCCAACAACACCGGTAACGCGCAGATTACCGATTCCGGGTGGCGCAGCTGCTTCCTGGGCTCGGTCGGGCTGGGCACCAAGACCGCAAACGCCAACGGCGGCAACATTACCTACGGCTGGCCGTACCGCCCCGATGGTACGTCGGGCAGCTTCTCCCTGGTGTGGGAGGATTCTCTGTGGGGCAATGACCACGACAGCGACGTGGTGTCGATGATGACCTACTGCGTGGGTGCGGCCTGCAACACGACGCCGACCGGCAGCCAGGACATCTGCTGGCGTGCCGATCCGGACAAGAGCCTTGCGGCTGCTGATGTTGGCAAGACGGCGACCAGCGCCAACAGGCTCTGCAGGTCTTCAGGCGGCGAGGGCACCACGCTGGTCAATCGTGTTGCCGACGATGAAATGCTGATCCGCGTGGAGACGCTGTCTGCCTACGCGGGCAACGGCATGCTGACCGGCTACACGATTACCGGTTCCAACGCGTTGACGCCGGTACAGCGCCTGGTGCGTCGCCCGAACCAGAATGGTTCGGTGCTGACGGCCACGAGCAACTACCCAAACCAGTGGCAGCGGCCGATCGTCATCAAGTACAAGGCGTCGACCAATGTCGCTGGCCAGCTGGAGAGCCCGCTATGGTACGCCGCGAAGTACGGCGTGCCGGCCGGTGGCAAGGCCTGGGACAGCAAGGTCGAAGGTGTGCCGGACAACTACTTCCTGGCCCGCAACCCGACCAAGCTGAAGCAGGCGCTGGAAGAGATCTTCGACAGCGCAGCGGAGGGTGATGCGCCGGTCGGCGGCTCCGGTACGGGTGCACGCATCACCGCCGGTTCGTTCACGGTGGCCTCGCACTTCCGGGTGCCGGTCGGTACCAACGACTGGACGGGTGACGTGATCGCGACGCGCGTGGGTACCAGCGGTACCGACGGTGCGGAGCTGTGGAAGGCATCCAACCGGATCGCTTCGTCGACCCGTCGCATTTTCATGGCGACCGATACCACCACGACCAATGCGACGACAGGCGCTGTCACAGCTGTGAAGGTCGCGGATTTCCAGGCGGCCAACGTGCCGGGTGCGGATCTCGCAGCGAAGGCCACGACCATGGGGCTGAGCACGAAGCCGAACTGGTACGCCGGCAAGTCGCCGACCGATCTGGTGAGTTACCTGCGCGGTTCACCCATCAGTGGCTTCCGTGCACGAACCTCGATCCTCGGCGACATCGTCAATTCCACCACCGAGGTCGTATCGAACCGTGATGACTACGGTTACACCAGCTGGGCTTCGGGCGCCACGACCTGGAAGCAGACGCTGGGTGCTTCCTACGGCACCTACCTGGCCGCCAAGCGTGCCAACAGCGGCCCGCCGACCATGGTCTATGTCGGCGCCAATGACGGCATGTTGCATGGTTTCAATGCGTCGGATACGGCTGCGGCCGGTAACGAGGAGCTTGCGTTCATTCCGTCGACGGCACTGCAGCACATTGCCGAACTGGCCAACCCCGACTATGGGCATCGCTATTATGTCGATGGCCCCTTGACCTCGTCGGATGTTTACGACGGCACCGGCTGGCGTACCGTGCTGGTCGGTACCACCGGCGGCGGTGGATCTACCCGTGCCCCCAGCGCTGCATCGGTGGGCAACGGGTCTGTGTTTGGTCTGGACATCGCCAACCCCACCTCCTTTGGTGCCAGCAATGTGCTCTGGGAGATCTCCGGCAAGACCGAGTCCGATCTTGGCTTCGTGCTGGGCAAGCCCGTGATCGTGCCGGTCACCGGTACCAGTGCTGGTGGTCAGCCTCGCTTCGTAGCCCTGTTTGGCAATGGTGTGAACTCCACCAGCGGGCGGCCGGTCCTCTATGTGGTCGATGTCATCACCGGCAAACTGTTGCGCAAGATCAGTCCTTCCGACAATGCCTATACCTACCGCAATGGTCTGATCAACATCGCGCCCATCGCCCTGCAGAACAACGATGGCATCACCGATACGGTGTACGGCGGCGACATGCAGGGCAACCTGTGGAAGTTCGATCTGTCCGACACCAACATTGCCAACTGGAAGGTGGCGCTGGATGGCGTGCCATTGTTCACGGCGGTGCGCGACAGCAAGCCCCAGCCGATCATGAGCGGCCTGGAGGTCACCAGTGGCCCGGCCGGTGGCGTAAGCATCTACTTCGGTACCGGTCAGTACTTCGCCGCCGATGACAACGCGGTAAGCAGCAGTTCCCCGGTGCAGAGCCTGTATGGCATCTGGGACAACCTGAAGACGGTGGTGGGTGGCCGCACCAACCTGCAGCAGCAGACGCTCAGCACCACCTCTGCATCGTCGGGATATTCCGGGCGCGCAGTGAGCAATACCAGCTTCTCCTACGGCACGCTGCGTGGCTGGTACGTTGACCTGGTGTTGGGGAATTCGGTGGAAGGCGAGCGCTTCGTCGGCAATCCGAACATCCAGAACGGCACCGTGTTCTTCACCAGTTACGTGCCGGGTACCGCGATCTGCGGCAGTGGCGGCGGCGTCAACTGGCTGTACGGCTTGAACCTGCTTTCCGGTGGCGGTGCGATGAGCGGGTTGAGCCCGACCATTGGTGGTTCGCCGGTGTGTACGGGCAACTGCGGTGCGGTGGCGCTGAACAAGGGCGGTGCGCCGACGCAGGGGCCGCCGGTGAAGGACACCAGTATCTTTGTTCCCAAGCTGGCATCCTGTGATCCGACGGTTTCCAGTTGTACGGTGGACAAGCTGCTGGAGGCGGAAGCCTGCACTTTCGTGCTGCGTGCACCCGGCGCCGATGCCATGTACATGCCGCGCCCCTGTGGTCGCCAGTCCTGGCGCCAGATCCGTTGACGAGGCTCCCTGAGTGAATCGCATGAAGAACACATCCCTGTCGCGAGCGTTTGGTGGATTCACGCTGATCGAGCTGATGATCACGGTAGCGGTGGTGGCGATCCTTGCCGCTATCGCGATCCCGTCCTACAGCGAATACGTGTTGCGTTCGCGTCGGGCGCAGGCCAAGGCCGATCTGGTGGAAGTCGCCCAGCAGCTGGAGCGTTTCCATACCGTGCAGAACACGTACGCCGGGATGACGCTGCCGTTCACCCAGTCGCCGCGCGATGGTACGTCGCGCTATACGATCTCATTGAGTGGGAATGCCACCGCTTCCACGTTCACCCTGCAGGCGGTGCCCGGCACCGGCCAGGACAAGGACAAGTGCGGCACCCTGACCTTGGACCAGGCGGGGCGGAAGACGCCGAACGCGGCAACGGTCGCTGGCTGCTGGTAGCAACAAGGTGTTGCATCCCCTGCAATGACCGTCTAAAATGCGCCTCCCCGCCCGAATAGCTCAGCCGGTTAGAGCACTTGACTGTTAATCAGGGGGTCGTTGGTTCGAGTCCAACTTCGGGCGCCAGATTCGAAAAAGCCGCGAGAAATCGCGGCTTTTTTCGTTGTCGTCCTGCTGTCGTCTCAGCAGTCGACGGGTGATCGGGCGCGCTCACTGCGTACCCGGCCGGTCACGTTGATGACCACGCGGCTGTGCTCGCGCCCTTCCACGCACAGCACAAGGGACTGGTTGGTGCCTGCATTGCGCCCGTCCGGCAGGAACTGCACATGAGGGCGGTGCTGGCTGGATTGGACCCTGATGCCGCCCGGTTGTCGGTCGCGCACATGCACGACCTTGCCCGGTGCTGCTGCTCCCCACGGTGAGTCTTCCGTACGCACCAGCCAGCCGAGGCTCCATTCCTGGCTGCAGGACATGCCGTCGAGCGAGCCACAGACGGTGACCCGCCTGCGCTGGGTCACCGCCGTGGAGCGCGCCAGCACCAGGCTGCCGGTGAGCTCGGCGCGCAGGGTGTCGGCGCGCAGGCGTGCAACCAGGCGCTGCCAGGGGCCCCATGCGAGCGTGAGCAGGACGGCCAGCAGCATGACCACCAGGAGTAGTTCCATCAGCTGGAACCCCGGCGCGGGGCGGGGCAGGTGAGTCAGGGAGGGGCGGTGTTTCATTGCTTCAGACTGAACGTCGCCCTGCCATGCCGACCATCGGCCGAGCACGCATCGCGGTGCAGGGCGTTTCCTCAGCCGGCCGTCACCGAACCGGCCGCTATAATCACCATTCCCGGGACCTGGCAATACCATGAGCGACAGTTTTCAACTCGTCTCGCCGTATTCACCGGCGGGCGACCAGCCCAACGCGATCGCGAAGCTGACTGACAATTTCGAAGCGGGCATCGCCAAGCAGACGCTGCTGGGCGTGACCGGTTCGGGCAAGACCTACACCATCGCCAACGTCATCCAGAACGTGCAGAAGCCGACGCTGATCATGGCGCCGAACAAGACGCTGGCCGCGCAGCTGTATGGTGAATTCAAGGCGTTCTTCCCGCACAACGCGGTCGAGTACTTCGTCAGCTACTACGATTACTACCAGCCCGAAGCCTACGTGCCTTCGTCGGACACCTTCATCGAGAAGGACAGTTCGATCAACGAACACATCGAGCAGATGCGGCTGGCGGCGACCAAGACGCTGCTGTCGCGCCCGGATGCGATCGTGGTGGCCACCGTGTCGGCCATCTACGGCCTGGGCGCGCCGGAAGATTACCTGTCGCTGCGCCTGATCCTGTCCAAGGGCGAGCGCATCGAGCAGCGCGACCTGATCAACCACCTGACCCAGCTGCAGTACACGCGCAACGAGTACGAGCTGCAGCGCGGTACGTTCCGCGTGCGTGGCGAAGTGATCGATGTGTTCCCGGCTGAATCGGACAGCGAGGCCCTGCGCATCGAACTGTTCGATGGCGAGGTCGAGAAGATCACCCTGTTCGATCCGCTCACCGGCGAGACGATCCGCAACATGCAGCGCTTCACCGTCTACCCGAAGACCCACTACGCGACCACGCGCGAACGCGTGCTGGCCGCCGTGGAGACCATCAAGGTGGAGCTGAAGGAGCGCCTGGAGCAGCTGTACGCGGAAAACAAGCTGGTCGAGGCGCAGCGCCTGGCCCAGCGCACCCAGTTCGACATCGAGATGATGGCCGAGGTCGGATTCTGCAACGGCATCGAGAACTACTCGCGGCACCTGACCGGCAAGAATGCGGGCGAGCCGCCACCGACCCTGTTCGACTACCTGCCGCCGGACGCGCTGCTGGTCATCGACGAATCGCACGTGACCATTCCGCAGATCGGCGCGATGTTCAAGGGCGACCGCTCGCGCAAGGAAACCCTGGTCGAGTTCGGCTTCCGCCTGCCGTCGGCGCTGGACAACCGGCCGCTGCGCTTCGAGGAATGGGAGGCGCGCTGCCCGCGTGCGATCTACGTGTCCGCCACGCCGGGCCCGTATGAGTACCGCGAGACCGGTGATGACATCACCGAACTGGTGGTGCGCCCGACGGGCCTGATCGATCCGGTGGTGGAAATCCGCCCGGTCGGCACCCAGGTGGACGACCTGATGAGCGAAGCCAACGAACGCATCAAGGCCGGTGACCGCGTGCTGGTCACCACGCTGACCAAGCGCATGGCCGAGAACCTCACCGAGTACCTGACCGAACATGGCATCCGCGTGCGCTACCTGCACTCGGACGTGGACACGGTGGAGCGCGTGGAGATCATCCGCGACCTGCGCCTGGGCAAGTTCGACGTGCTGGTGGGCATCAACCTGCTGCGCGAGGGCCTGGACATGCCGGAGGTCTCGCTGGTGGCGATCCTGGATGCGGACAAGGAAGGTTTCCTGCGTTCGACCGGTTCGCTGATCCAGACCATCGGCCGCGCCGCCCGCAACGTGCGCGGCAAGGCCATCCTGTATGCGGACAAGATCACCCGCTCGATGCAGGCGGCGATCGACGAGACCGACCGCCGCCGCGCCAAGCAGGTCGAGTACAACGAGGCGCACGGTATCGTGCCGCGTTCGGTGGCCCGGCCGATCGTGGACGTGCTGGAAGGCGCGCGCTCCGATGCGGCCGAGAAGGAGTCCCGCAAGGGCAAAGGCAAGGGCAGGGCGGTGGCCGAGGACGCGGCCGATTACCGGTCGATGTCGCCGGCCCAGCTGGCCACCCGGCTCAAGGCGCTGGAGCAGCAGATGTACCAGCATGCCAAGGATCTGGAGTTCGAAGATGCCGCCCGCGTGCGCGACCAGATCCGGCAGCTGAAGGAGGCCAGCCTCGGCTGAACACGGTAGCGCGGCGATCTTCACAAAAGTGTTGCGCTTACCTGTCGGCATCCGTAATATACGCGGCCTGCACCGACGCAATCGCGGAGATGCAGAAGCAAAACGGGCGGTTAGCTCAGCGGTAGAGCACTACCTTGACATGGTAGGGGTCACAGGTTCGAACCCTGTACCGCCCACCACGAAGTCCCTTTCAGAGGGGCTGTCGTGACCTGAAAAGCCCGGCCCTGGCGCCGGGTTTTTACGTAGCAAGGCCAGCCTTCGGGCGGCACGAACAAAATGGGCGGTTAGCTCAGCGGTAGAGCACTACCTTGACATGGTAGGGGTCACAGGTTCGAACCCTGTACCGCCCACCACTTGCTCCCGGCATTGCCGGTGCAGCGGTGGAAACAGGAAAGCCGGCCCGATGGGTCGGCTTTTTTGTTGTCTGGCCTCCGCCCCTCAGAACTGGATCATGCTGCACATCCGCACCGGTCGCTCGCTGCGCACCAGGCCCTTGTCGGTGCGGCACTGGCGCACGCGTTCCTCGGCCTTGCTGCGGCACTCCGGGCACAGCGCGGCCAGCGCGCTGTCCTTGCCCTGCGCCGCAGTGCAGACGCGCTGCGCGTGGTCGGCGCGGGCATCGATGGCTCGCTCCGGCGAAACAGCCTCGCCCATGGCATTGACGAAGCGATAGTCCGCGAACGGCTGCGGCAGCGCGCATTCCTGCCGGGCATTTTCCACATACGCCGCCTCCAGCTGGCGGCGCAGCTGCGCGCCCTGGCGATCGCAGTCGGCGACCAGTGAGCGCGATGCGGCAGGCGTCAGCTGTGGGTTCGCGTAGACCGGGCGGGTGCGGATCTCGCTGCCGAACGGGCAGCAGGCGGCAAGCAGCACGACGGCGACCAGCAGCATCAGGTGGGCAACGATCCGGGTCTTCATGGCGCATCCTTTCGACAGGGCACCATGCTGTCACCGGGCGTGCCGGCGAGGATGAATCGCGGCTGGCGATCAGTGCGCGGCAGATGCGCCCACACTGAAGCGATGACGCAGCTGCCAGTGGCCCTGGACCTGGTGCACCACGTCCAGGGCATGCGTCTTCCCGCCTGCGCCGCGCTCCCAGCGCAGCATGCTGTCCTGGCGCAGGCGCAGCTGCAGGCAGAGATCGTCGGAGCTGGCCGGGGTCAGTGCTGCAGGGAGCGCCTGGCCCGCATCCGGGCCGCCGCTGCCGACGCTGGACAGGACCGCGTGCAACAGCAGCAGGGCAAGCATCGGCATGGCGCGGTCCTCCGGAGAAGGGAGTCCAGCGTGTCACCGGCGCTGGCGGATCGATACCGGCATGCGACGAAGCGGGGAAATGTGCGTGCCAAGGGCTCGCTGAGGGGATGAATCCGTGCGCTGGCGGGCTGATCCGCGCGCCAGCAGCGCCGCTCAGGCCGCGGCGTAGACTTGGCGGAGGTTGCGAAGCGTCGACTGGCGGTGCGCCGTGGCGCAGGGCTCGTCCATCTCCAGTTCCTGCAGCCGCAGGCCGACCAGGGTCATCGACAGGGCATAGCCGCGGGCCGCATCGGCAACGCGCGACAGGCCCAGTGCGCGGCGCACCAGCGCGTCGATGTGGGCCCGGTCCGGCATCAGGCCGAGGTAGGCCTGCTCGGCACTGTCCAGGTCGGGCGCGCGCAGGATGGCCTGCGCATCGGTGGGGAAGGAGACGGAGGCCATGGGGGTGTCCTTGTCCGTTGCAGGGCGCGTGATCAGAAGGCGCGCATCAGGGAAATGAAGGCGGAGTTCTGCGCGCCGCGGCGGGCCATCGGACTGTCCTTGACCGCATCGCCGAACCATTGGCTGGCGACCACGCCGGTGGCGCGCCACTTCGTGCCCAGCGGTGTGCTGACCGCGATCTGCAGGCCCGGCGAAGTGGCGCTGCCCTGCGAATAGGCGGCCAGGCCGGAGCGCAGGGCCTCCTCGTCGCTGATGCCGTAGTAGTAGTCGATCAGGCGTGCACTGCTGTGCACCACGCCCACGCGCGGCACCCAGGTGAAGCGCCCGGCCTGGATGGGATAGCTGTAATACAGGCTGGATTCGAGGCCGCCACCGTGGCCGCTGACCTCGCGCTTGACGCTGGCCGACAGGGCACCCCAGTCGGCGCTGTACTCGGCGCTGACGCCGGCCATGGCCGACATCTGCCGGCTGTGCAGGCGGCGCAGCTGCGCATCGTTCACGTCATCGGTCTTGAAGCGCAGCGTGTACGGCGTGACCACCGCGGAAACGCGCAGGCCCTGTTCCTTGTAAAGATACATGCCCAGCGAGCCGGGGCTGGCATAGAAGCGCTTGCCCTGCCATGCCAGCGCCGGCACCACCAGCGGCTTGTCATCGTAGTGCGCGTACGCACCGGTGGTCGCGCCGAAGGTGATGCCGGCCTGCACGCCCGGTGCCTGTTCCTGGGCGCTTGCCAGCAGCGGCGTGGAGAGAACGACGGTGCACAGCAGGGGGCGCAGCAGGGCAGGGGGCAACGGGAGCATCGAGGGGCACTTTGCAGGGAACCGCGTTGCATCCTGACCGTGCAACATTGTCGGAACATTGCGCCACGGCAATGTCCGCGCAAAGGCCTCATTGGTGCCCGGCAGGCACTATCATCGGCAGCGTTGCCGGTAGCCGAGCCCACGATGCGCATCCTCCTGGTGGAAGACGATCCCGATCTCTCGCGGGCCCTGCAGTCGGGCCTCGAACGGCAGGGCGTGGTCGCCGACGTGGTCGGCAGCCTGGCCGAGGCGGCGCTGGCCCTGCGCGAACCCGTGCACCAGCTGCTGCTGCTCGACCGCCAGCTGCCCGATGGCGATGGCGCCGGTTTCGTTGCCACCGCGCGTGCGCTGCGGCCGAACATCGCGGTGATCATGCTGACTGCCAAGGGCACGTTGTCGGACAAGGTGGAGGGGCTCGATGTCGGCGCCGACGACTACCTGGTCAAGCCGGTGGCGATCGAAGAACTGATGGCGCGCATCCGCGCGGTCTCGCGACGGCCGTCGGCGATGGTCACGCCGAGCCTGCGGCTGGGCAACTTCGAGTTCGATTTCGAATCGCTGCAGGCGCAGGTGGATGGCCAGCTGCTGACCCTGCCGCGTCGTCAGGTGCTGGTGCTGCAGGCGCTGGCGATGCGCCAGGGGCGCACGGTCACCCGCAGCGCATTGGAGGCGGCGGTGTACGGCTTCGACGACGAGATCCAGTCCAACGCACTGGATGCGCACATCTCCAAGCTGCGCAAGGCGCTGCAGCAGGCGGGCGCGGGCGTGGAGATCCACGTCATCCGCGGCGTCGGCTATCTGTTGGCGGAGGCCTGAGATGGCCCGGCAGATCCGTTCGATCACCCTCGGCCTGGCCTGGCGCCTGTTCCTGGCGCAGGCGTTCACCGTGCTGTTCGCGGTGGTGGCGCTGATCCTGACCTGGGGTGACAAGGAGTCCTGGAACATGGACATGTTTACCGCCGAAGACGTCGCCAAGGCCGTGCACAGCGACGGCGCGCACCTGGTGCTGGACGAGCCGCGCTGGCAGGCGTTGAACGCGCGCGCCGGTGGCAACCTGTGGTTCGTCGCCGTCGATGACCGCGGCATCTGGCTGGAGCGCGGCAAGGTGCCCGCGCTGCACGCACCGCTGCTGGCGCGGCTGCCGGCATTGGGCGCAACGGAAGTCGGATCGCTGGTGCCGCCCTACCTGGACGTGGCGCGGGTGATGGTGCGCATCGAGGAGGGACGTCGCATCACCGTGATGGCCGGTGGCGCGCCCAAGGGCGGGCTGGTCGATGGCGCGCTGATGGTGCTGCGGCTGATCGGCTTCTGGTTCTTCCTGCCGCTGATCGTGGTGACCCTGCTGGTGATGCCCACCGTCATCCATCGTGCGATGCGCGGGGTGCGCCGGCTGGCGCAGCAGGCCAAGGAGCTGGACATCGGCCAGCCCGGTGCGCGGTTGGACGAACAGCTGGTCTCCACCGAAGTCGCGCCCCTGGTGAGTGCCTTCAACGATGCCATCGACAAGGTGCAGCAGGGCTACGCCGCGCGCGACAAATTCCTGGCCGATGCCGCGCACGAACTGCGCGTGCCGATCGCGGTGGTGCAGGCACGGCTGTCGCAGCTTCCGCAGGGTGAACTGAAGTCGCAGCTGCTGACCGACGTGGCGCGGCTGGGCAACGTCGCCGAGCACCTGCTCGACCTGCAGCGCCTGGACCGCAACGTCAGCACGCTGCAGCGGGTCGATCTTGCCCACGTGGTGCGTGAATCGGCGGCCGAGCTGGCACCGCTGGTGGTCGGTGCAGGGTATGGCTTCGAAGTAGATGCACCGGAAGCACCGGTCTGGATCCAGGGTGATGGCCTGGCGCTGGGCCGGGTGATGGCCAACCTCGTGCACAACGCCATCGTCCACGGTGGCGGCCGCGGCACCATCTGCGTGCGCCTGGATGCGCAGGGGCTGCTGGAGATCAGCGACCAGGGTGCGGGCGTGCCGGTGGGTGACCGCGAAGCGATCTTCGAACCCTTCCATCGCCTGCGTGCCGCCGGCAGTGGCAGCGGCCTGGGGCTGCATCTGGTCAAGGAGATCGTGCAGCACCACGGTGGCACGGTCAGCGTGGCCGAAGCGGTCGGTGGTGGTGCCAGCTTCCGGGTCAACTTCCAGCGCGCCACCCTGCACCGCTGAGCCTGCCCACAGCGGCGCGCGGGCTTGCCTGATAGGCAGCCCTGCCATCGCGCGGCGACGCTGCGCCCATGCGCACCGTTGCCGTGGTTGCCCCCCTGCTGGGCCCTGCCTGCGCCGCCGGCCTCGTGCTGGGGGCGCTGGCCTGCGTGCTGCTGCCGGCATTGCCGCCGCGCTGGCTGTGCATCGGCCTGGCGCTGCTGGCCCTGCCGGGGTGGGTGTGGCGGTGGCGCGGACGTGCATTGGCCGCCACCGTGTTCGGCCTGGCCTGGGCCGGCTGCCACGGGCACCTGGCCCTGCAGCAGCAGGTTCCGGCGGCGGCGACGGCGCATGATGTGCGGGTACGGGGGCGCATCGCCGACCTGCCGTTGCGGCGCGATGACCACAGCCGTTTCCTGTTCGACGTGGCCGAGGCCGAAGGATGGCCGGCGCTGCAGGGGCAGCGCCTGCAGGTCAGCTGGCATGCGCCGCGTCGTTCCACGGTTCCCGATACCCCGCGCGGCACGCTGCACGCCGGTGCCCATTGGGAGCTGTCGCTGCGCGTGCGGCCGCCGCGTTCACGGATCAATCCGGGGGGCTTCGATGCGGAACGCCATGCGGTGCTGCAGGGCCTGGCCGGCGGCGCCAGGGTGCCCACCCGCATGGCGATCAGTCGGTGTACGACACGCTGGTGCGTCTGGCACAGCCGTTCTCGCTGCGTTACATGCTGGTCGATGGCCAGGGTAACTTCGG
>NZ_QETL01000026.1:0-41803 GCF_003105135.1 Stenotrophomonas sp. SPM
CGGCGCTACCGGCTCCGGCGGGGCCCGGGGAGGGCAGTTTTGATATGCTGTCCAACCGGCTGCGCCCGGCGCTGTACCCCCTCCCACTACACGATTCCCGCAGATCCATGAGCGAAGCTACCGATACCCCCCCCGTCGACGAAAACAAGTTGATCGCCGAGCGCCGTGAGAAACTCAAAGCGCTGCGTGGGCAGGGCATCGCGTACCCGAACGACTTCCGTCGCGAGGACTTTGCCGGGCAGTTGCAGGCCGACTTCGCCGATGCCGGAATCTGGACCGCCGAAGCCCTGGAAGCCAACGGCCGCCAGGTGAAGATGGCTGGCCGCCTGATGGCCAAGCGCATCATGGGCAAGGCCAGCTTCGCCCAGATCCAGGATGAATCCGGCCGCATCCAGCTGTTCCTGCAGGGCGGTGCCCTGGGCGATGCCTACACCGCCTTCAAGGGCTGGGACGTGGGCGACATCATCGCCGTCGAAGGCGCCCTGACCCGTACCAAGACCGGCGAGCTGTCGGTCAAGGCCGAATCGATCCGCCTGCTGACCAAGTCGCTGCGGCCGCTGCCGGACAAGTGGCACGGCCTGGCCGACGTCGAGCAGCGCTACCGCCAGCGGTACGTCGACCTGATCGTGACCCCGGAATCGCGCGCGGTCTTCATCAAGCGCTCCAAGATCATCCGCGCCATGCGTGCGTGGCTGGACAACCGCGACTTCCTCGAAGTCGAGACGCCGATGATGCATTACATCCCCGGCGGCGCGGCGGCCAAGCCGTTCACCACCCACCACAACGCGCTGGACCTGGATCTGTACCTGCGCGTGGCGCCGGAGCTGTACCTCAAGCGCCTGACCGTGGGTGGCCTGGAGCGCGTCTACGAGATCAACCGCAACTTCCGTAACGAAGGCGTCAGCACCCGCCACAACCCGGAATTCACCATGATGGAGCTGTACGAGGCCTATGCCACGTACAACGAGATCATGGACCTGACCGAAGGCGTGATCCGTGACGTGGCCACCACCGTCAACGGTGGCACCGAAGTGGAGTGGGACGGCGCGAAGATCGACCTGGGCCCGGCCTTCCGCCGCTGGCGCATGGACGAGGCGGTGCGTCACCACAACCCGGAAATCTCGGCCGCCGACTGCACCGACCGCGAGGCGCTGCTGCGCCATTGCGAGCGCCTGAAGATCCGCGTCAAGCCGTCCTACGGCTGGGGCAAGCTGCTGCTGGAGATCTTCGAGGCGACCGTCGAGCACACCTTGATCCAGCCGACCTTCATCACCGACCACCCGGTGGAGGTCTCGCCGCTGGCCCGTGCCAACGACAACGATCCGGGCTACACCGACCGCTTCGAACTATTCGTCAACGGCAAGGAACTGGCCAACGGCTTCTCCGAGCTGAACGACCCGGAAGACCAGGCGCAGCGCTTCCAGGCCCAGGTGGCCGCGAAGGAAGGCGGCGACGACGAGGCCATGCATTACGACGCCGATTACATCCGTGCGCTGGAGTACGGCATGGCGCCGACCGGCGGCCTGGGCATCGGCGTGGACCGCCTGGTGATGCTGCTGACCGGCAGCAGCTCGATCCGCGACGTCCTGCTGTTCCCCTACATGCGTCCCGAGCAGTAAGACGCAGTTCCGCTCCCGACTGTGCGCGCCGTCCCGGATCCGGGCGGCGCCATTGACGCGATCCGCACTCGGCGTATGGTTGTGGCACGGCCTTGACACCCGCTATGGCTTGATGGGGTCGGGGAGGGTGCGATGTGGAGAACCCGCTTCACATTGTGACGACGATCATGAACCGGGGGAGCTCGTGACGGGAGTCGTACCGATGCAGGGTGCCAGTGTGCACAGCGGCGGGGTATCCTCGCTGGCTGATCTTCCAGCGTGGTCGAGAAGGCAGGCAGAGAACGCCTTGAACATCGTCATCGTCGACGACCAGACGTCCGCAAGGACGATGCTGCGCCATGTCATTGAAGACATCGCGCCCGAATTGAGCGTACACGACTTCGGTGATCCGCTCACCGCGCTTGCGTGGTGCGAGTCGTACCCGGTCGATCTGCTGCTGCTGGATTACCGCATGCCGGAGATGGACGGGCTGGAGTTCGCCCGCCGTTTCCGCCGGCTGCCCAAGCACCGCGACATCCCGGTGATCCTGATCACCGTGGTCGGCGACGAGCCGATCCGGCAGGCCGCGCTGGAAGCGGGCGTGATCGATTTCCTGGTCAAGCCGATCCGGCCGCGCGAACTGCGTGCGCGCTGCTACAACCTGCTGCAGCTGCGCCAGCAGGCCGAGAACGTGAAGCAACGTGCGCTGTCGCTGGAACAGCGGCTGCTGGCCAGCATGCACGAGGTAGAAGAGCGTGAACGCGAGACCCTTTCGCGGCTGGCGCGCGCCATCGAGTTCCGTGATGCCGGCACCAGTGCCTACCTCGAGCGCATGGCGCGCGTGGCCGGTCTGATCGCCGAGCAGCTGGGCCTGCCCGAAGAGGAGGTCAAGCTGATCGAGATGGCCGCCCCGCTGCATGACATGGGCAAGATCGCCATTCCCGATGCGGTCCTGCTCAAGCCGGGCAAGCTCAATGACGAGGAGCTGGCGATCATGCGCCGGCATCCGCGCATCGGCCACGAGCTGCTCAGTGGCAGCCAGAACCGCTTCATCCAGGTCGGCGCGCTGATTGCCCTGCGCCACCACGAACGCTATGACGGCAGCGGCTATCCCGATGGCCTGGTCGGTGACGCGATTCCGCTGGAAGCGCGCATCGTCGCCGTTGCCGATGTCTTCGATGCGCTGATCTCGCCGCGCCCGTACAAGGAAGCATGGACGATGGAAGCGACCCTGGCGTACCTGTACGCCCAGCGCGGCCGCCTGTTCGACCCGCGCTGCGTGGATGCGCTGCTGCGGGGCCGCGAGCAGCTGGAACAGATCTGCGCCGAGCATTCCACCGCCTCGGCGCGGCCGGGGATGGGCGCGTGACATCCCTGCTGTCGCGGATCCGCCTGCGGTTGTCCCAGCGCCACGACAGCGAACACGGGCAGCAGATCGTCCGCATCGTCCTGATCAGCTTCATCCTGGCCTACGTGCTGCTGCCGGCGCCGCGCCACGACCTGCCGCACGACCAGTACGTGGGCGTGCTGGCCATCGTCCTGACCGGCCTGTCGCTGTCGCTGCTGCTGTTCGGCTGGCTGCTGTGGAAGCCGGGGCGCTCCGATCCACGCCGCGTGCTCGGCATGCTGGCCGACTACGGCCTGATCGCCGCGGGCATGGTGCAGATGGGCGAACCGCTGTCGTGGGTCTACATCGTGGTGATGTGGGTGACCGTCGGCAACGGCATGCGCTTCGGCAACAACTACCTCTACGTCGCCGTGGCGATGGCGATGGTCAGCTTCGGCAGCACCGTGCTGCTGACACCTTACTGGGAGCAGAACCTGCGACTGGCGATCGGGCTCTGGCTGGGCCTGGCTGCGGTACCGTTGTATTTCTCGACCCTGCTCAAGCAGTTGACCAAGGCCATGGCCGAGGCGCGGCGTGCCAGTGAAGCTAAGAGTCGCTTCCTGGCCAACATGAGCCACGAATTCCGAACCCCACTCAATGGATTGAATGGCATGACAGAAGTATTGGCGACGACTCGCCTGGACGATGAGCAACGTGAGTGCCTGAACACCATCCAGGCTTCTTCCCGCAGCCTGCTGGCGCTGGTCGAGGAGGTGCTGGACATCTCCGCGATCGAAGCGGGCAAGCTGCGCGTGGTGGCCGAGGATTTCGTGCTGGCCGACGTGGTCCAGGCCATCGGCCTGATCCTGCTGCCGCAGGCCAAGGCCAAGCACCTGGAGTACAAGGTCAAGGTGGCCGCGAACGTGCCCGCCACGCTGCGCGGCGACGTCGGCCACCTGCGGCAGATCCTGCTCAACCTGGCCGGCAACGCGGTGAAGTTCACCGACCACGGCAAGGTGGAAGTGCGCGTGGGCCTCGTCCACGCGGACACCAATGGCTCGGTGCGCCTGCGCTTCGACATCATCGATACCGGTATCGGCGTGCCGGTGGCCATGCGGCCGCGGCTGTTCGAAGCCTTCGAGCAGGCTGACGTCAGCATGGCTCGTCGCCACGAAGGCACCGGCCTTGGCACGACCATCGCCAAGGGCCTGGTTGAGGCCATGCACGGTGAGATCGGTTACCTGGACAGCCCGCCGCAGGGCAGCCACTTCTGGGTGGAGCTGCCGTTCGCGCCGCCGGAGCCGGTGGTGCCGGGCGCGGTCCCCAGTGTGGCCGTCGGCGAGGAAGTCGGCCCAGGCGGCAACGTCATCGCCTTCACCGACCCGTTCCTGCGCCACCGCGCCCGCGTGCGCAGCATGCAGATTCTGGTGGCCGACGACCACGAGGCCAACCGCATGGTGCTGCAGCGCCTGCTGCAGAAGGCCGGGCACAAGGTGATGTGCGTCGATGGCGGCGAGGCCGTGCTCGATGCGCTGGCCGAGAGCGAATTCGACGCCGCCATCGTCGACCTGCACATGCCGGGCATGAGCGGCCTGGACATGTTGAAGGAACTACGCGTGATGCAGTCCGGCGGTGGCCCGCGCACGCCGGTGTTGGTGCTCAGTGCCGATGTCACCCCCGAAGCGATCCAGCGCTGCACCCAGGCCGCCGCGCATGCATTCCTGGCCAAGCCCGTCGTGGCCGTGCGCCTGCTCGATACGCTGGCCGAGATCGCCAACAACGCCCAGCTGAAGGCGTCGGCGCCGCCGATCGTGCGCACCGCCACCAACCTCGATGGCGTGCTCGACACCGGCGTGCTGGATGAGCTGGCCTCGCTGGGCATGGGCGACGGTTTCGAGCGTGAGTTCATCCGCCAGTGCCTGGAGGACGCCGGGAACTGCCTGCGCAAGGCCGAGATCGATGGCGAGGCAGGCCGCTGGGGTGCATTCCGCGAACAATCCCACGCGATCAAGGGCGTGGCCGGCAACCTGGGCCTGGTGCGTGCCGCCAACCGCGCCGGTGAACTGATGCGGATGGCCGACTGGCAGCTCAAGGCCGAATGGCGCCCGCGCCTGGCCGTGCTGCAGGGCGCGATCAAGGAAGGACGGCAGGCCCTGGATGCACGCGCCGAGCGCAAGGCACGCGGCGCGGCCGACGACATGGAACGGTAGCCACGAAAAAAAGCCCGGGGGCCAGCCGGGCTTGAACCCAGAGGGAGAGCAGAGCAATCAGGCGGCGTCGAGGCCGGCGCGACGGGTCTGTGCCTTGATCAGGCGATCCATCGTGCGCAGCGAACGGTCACCCAGGGCCAGAGCGGAGTCGACCCAGACCTTGGTGATTTCCAGCAGCTCGTCGTAGCTGACCGACTGCGCCAGGTTGCGCGCCGCGTTCATCGCCAGGTACGACTGCGGCAAGCGCTGCTGGTGGCGGATCATGTCATCGACGGCGGCGCGGCCTTCCCCCTTCTTCACCAGCACGTCGACCACGCCCAGGGCGTGCATTTCCTCGGACGAATAGATGCGGCCGTCGAGGATGATCTTCTCGGCCAGCTGCGGCGACACCCGGCGGCACAGGAACGAGTACGCGCCCATGCCCGGGAACAGGCCGAACAGCACTTCGGGCAGGCCCATGCCGCAGCCTTCCTCGGCCACAATGGTGTGGCAGGCCAGGGCCATTTCCAGGCCGCCACCCAGTGCATCGCCCTGGATCAGCGCAATCGAACGCACGTCACCGCCGAAGCCGGTGTGCAGATGGTGCACGCCTTCCACGCAGCGCTGCGCATAGGTCAGCAGCAGGTCGCGATTGCCTTCGCGGATCAGGCGGGTGAACAAGTCCAGGTCGCCGCCCAGGTTGTAGGCAGCCGCATCGGAGGCCAGCACGAAATGGCGCAGCCGACCGCTATGGCGCTGGGCCGGTCCACGGGTGATGGCGCTCATGTAGCTCCACATCTCGTCCAGCATGTCCTTCCGGCAGCAGGGACGGATGCCGGTGGCCGCGTCGGCGTGCATGAACAACCAGTGGGCGGAGTCGTCGTCGTTGTCTTCGGTACGGATGGTGGCGAACGGCGAACCGCTGGCAGACAGCTTTTCAATGGTGCTCATGGAAGGGTCCTCGGCATGCGGCCCGCAGAGAGAAGTGGTGGCCGGCGGGCCGAACGGTCCACACACGCGGCGATGCTACACCGGGCGCGGCGCCGCGCACGCGAAAAGGCCCGGGCTGTTTCCAACCCGGGCCCTGAAGGTATTCAAATTCGCCGAAAGCCTTACGTGGCGGGCGTATCGCGAAGCTCGCGTCGGAGGATCTTGCCCACGTTGGTCTTCGGCAGTTCTTTTCGGAATTCTACGATTCTGGGGTGCTTGTAGCCGGTGAGGTTGGCGCGCGCATGGTCTTTGACCATTTCAGCGGTCAGGTTCGGGTCCTTCCTCACGATGACCACCTTCACCACTTCACCGGACTTCTCGTCCGGCACGCCGACAGCGGCCACTTCCAGCACGCCCGGCATCATCGCGATGACGTCCTCGACTTCGTTCGGGTATACGTTGAAGCCGGACACCAGGATCATGTCCTTCTTGCGGTCGACGATGTAGAAGAAACCCTGCTCGTCCATCTTCGCCATGTCGCCGGTGTGCAGCCACTGGTCGGCATCGATGGCGGTGGCGGTTTCGTCGGGGCGCTGCCAGTAGCCCTTCATCACCTGCGGGCCACGGATGCAAAGCTCGCCCACTTCGCCCATGGCCAGCGTGTTGCCGTTGTCGTCCTTGATGCAGGCATCGGTGGACGGGATCGGCAGGCCGATGGCGCCGTTGTATTCCTTCAGGTCCAGCGGGTTGATGCAGGCCGCCGGCGAGGTCTCGGTCAAGCCGTAGGCCTCGACCAGGGTCACCCCGGTCACCTTCTTCCAGCGCTCGGCCACCGCACGCTGCACGGCCATGCCGCCGCCCAGGGTCACCTTCAGCGAGGAGAAGTCGACCGTGTCGAAGCCGGGGGTGTTGAGCAGGCCGTTGAACAGGGTGTTGACGCCGGTGATGGCGGTGAAGCGCACCGACTTGAGCTCCTTGACGAAGCCCTTCATGTCACGCGGATTGGTGATCAGGTGGTTGCAGCCACCGAACTTCATGAAGACCAGTCCGTTCGCCGTCAACGCGAAGATGTGGTACAGCGGCAGGGCGGTGATGATCCACTCCTTGCCCGGCTCGATGCCCGATGCGCCGATCCAGGCCGAGGCCTGCTGCATGTTGGCGATCAGGTTGCGGTTGGTCAGCATCGCGCCCTTGGCCACGCCGGTGGTGCCACCGGTGTACTGCAGGAAGGCGACGTCGTCGTGGTCGATCTCGACCTTGGGCAGGGTGTGGCGGCTGCCGAGCTTGAGTGCCTGGCGGAAGCGCACCGCGCCCTTCAGATGGTAGTTGGGCACCATCTTCTTGACGTACTTGAGCACGAAGTTGACGATCGTGCCCTTCAGCCCGAGCAGGTCGCCCAGACCGGTGGTGACGACGTGCTTGACCGGGGTGTCGGCGATGACCTGCTGGACGGTGTCGCCGAAGTTGTCGACCACCACCAGCGCGCTGACGCCGGCATCGACCAGCTGGTGCTTCAGCTCGCGCGCAGTGTACAGCGGGTTGACGTTGACCACGGTCAGGCCGGCGCGCAGCACGCCGAAAGTGGCGATCGGGTACTGCAGGCAGTTGGGCATCATCAGGGCGACGCGGTCACCCTTCTTGAGCTTGAGCTCACCCAGCAGGTAGGCGGCGAACTGCTCGACAAGGGCGTCGGTTTCGCCGTAGGTGAGGACCTTGCCGAAACTGGAGTAGGCGGGACGGTCGCGGAATTTCGCGACGGAAGCGTCGAAGACCGAAGCTACCGAATGGAACTCGTTGATGTCGATCTCGGCGGGAACGCCTTTCGGATAGCTCTGCAGCCAGGGACGATCCAGACTCATATTCCCCCTCCAGGAATCGTTTTTGATGGGCGCGGCGCGGACAGTATCCGCCGAAACCGCTGCGGCCAGCATACCGTTCCGTAGGGAAAACGCGAAGGGGGCCTTGCGGCGCGGGTTGGTCGGATACGTCAGATGCCGCCGGGCATGGCCCGGCGCTACCGATCAGGGTGCGGAAACCGGTAGCGGCGGGCCGTGCCCGGCGGGTTTTATGCGTCAGCCGCGGCTGCGCGCCGGGGCACCGTTGGCCTTGTAGTAGGGCGCGGTGCTGCGGGCCAGCGGTGTGCGGCCGCGGATCACGTCGGCCAGCTTCTCGGCAATCATGATGGTCGGCGCGTTGAGGTTGCCGGTGACCACCTGCGGCATGATCGAGGCATCGACGATGCGCAGGCCGTCCAGCCCGTGCACGCGGCCCTGGCCATCGACCACCGCCATCGGGTCATCGGCGTGGCCCATCTTGTTGGTGCACGAGGGGTGGTAGGCGGTCTCGGCGTGTTCGCGCACGAAGCCATCGATCTGCGCATCGGTCTGCAGCTCGCGGCCGGGCGAGATCTCGCGGCCGCTGTACGGCGCCAGCGCCGGCTGCGCGAAGATCTCGCGGGTGATGCGGATGGCGGCGCGGAACTCGCGCCAGTCCTGCTCGTGCGACATGTAGTTGAACAGGATGCTGGGGTGCACGCGCGGATCCTTGGACACGACCTGGACGCGGCCGCGGCTGGGTGACCGCATCGAGCCGACGTGCATCTGGAAGCTGTGCGCCTTGATCGGGTTGGAGCCGTTGTAATTGATGGCCACCGGCAGGAAGTGGTACTGCAGGTTGGGCCAGTCGAAGGCCTCGTCGCTGCGGATGAAGCCACCGGCCTCGAACTGGTTGCTGGCGCCGATGCCGGTGCCCAGGAACAGCCATTCGGCGCCGATGGCCGGCTGGTTGTGCAGCTTCAGTGCCGGGGCCAGCGACACCGGCTTCTTGCATTCGTACTGCAGGTACATCTCCAGGTGATCCTGCAGGTTGGCGCCGACACCGGGCAGGTGGTGCACCACATCGATGTCCAGGCTTCGCAGCAGATCGGCCGGGCCGACGCCGGAGCGCTGCAGGATCTGCGGCGAGGCGATGGCGCCGCCACACAGCAGCACTTCGCGGCGGGCGGTTGCGCGCTGCGGCTGGTCGTTGTGCAGCCACTGCACGCCCACCGCACGCTTGCCCGAGAACAGAATGCGGTCGGTGAGGGCGTGGGTGACGATGGTCAGGTTCGGGCGCGGCCTGGCCAGGTCCAGGTAACCGCGGGCGGTGCTGGAGCGACGGCCTTTGGGTGTGACCGTGCGGTCCATCGGACCGAAGCCTTCCTGCTGGTAGCCGTTGAGGTCATCGGTGCGCGGGTAGCCGGCCTGCACGCCGGCTTCGACCATCGCGGCGAACAGTTCGTTGTTGCCTGCCTTGGGCGTGGTCACCCGCAGCGGGCCGTCGCCACCGTGGTAGTCGTTGGCGCCGATGTCGCGGGTCTCGGCCTTGCGGAAGTACGGCAGGCAGTCCAGGTAGGTCCAGTCCTCCAGGCCCGGCATGCTGGCCCAGTTGTCGTAATCCATGGCATTGCCGCGGATGTAGCACATGCCGTTGATCAGCGAGGAACCGCCCAGGCCCTTGCCGCGCCCGCAATCCATGCGGCGGTTGTTCATGAAAGGCTCCGGGTCGGTCTTGTACGCCCAGTTGTAGCGCTTGCCCTGCAGCGGGTAGGCCAGTGCAGCCGGCATCTGGGTGCGGAAGTCGAGGCGGTAGTCCGGTCCACCGGCTTCCAGCAGCAGCACGCTGACATCGGCATCCTCGGTGAGGCGGGTGGCCAGCACGTTGCCGGCCGAACCGGCGCCGATGATGATGTAGTCGTACTCGTTGGGGGTACTCATGATTGTTCTCCTGTTGGCCGGGATGCGCGTTGCGCAGCTCTCCCGGCGGAATGTCGATCCGGCGTTCGCGCCGGGCGGCTGGCTCTGGGCGCGCTGATCAGAACACGCTGATCAGAACACGCTGGCGTAGTCGCCCAGTTCAACCTGCACCGACTTGATGCGGGTGTAGTGGCCCAGCGTGGACAGGCCGTTCTCGCGGCCGACGCCGGACTGCTTGTAGCCTCCGACCGGCATTTCCGCAGGCGATTCGCCCCAGGTGTTGATCCAGCAGATGCCGGCTTCGAGGCGGTGGATGATGCGGTGGGCGCGGCTGATGTCACGGCTGACCACGCCGGCGGCGAGGCCGAACGTGGTGTCGTTGGCGCGGCGCACGGCTTCGTCTTCGTCGTCGTAGGCGAGGATGCTCATGACCGGCCCGAAGATCTCTTCGCGGACGATGGTCATGTCATCGCGGCAGTCGGAGAACACGGTGGGCAGCACGTAGGCGCCATCGGCCAGCGCGCTTTCCTTGGCACGGCCTCCGCCGGTGAGCAGGCGCGCGCCTTCGGTCTTGCCGCTGTCGATGTAGCGCAGCACGTTCTGCATGTGCGGGAAGCTGACCATCGGCCCGAAGTTGGTCTCGGCGGCCTGCGGATCGCCGATGCGGATGCGCTTGACCCGCTCCACCACCGCGGCCTCGAACGCGGCCAGCATGCTGCGCGGCACGAAGACGCGGGTGCCGTTGGTGCAGACCTGGCCGGAGCTGAAGAAGTTGGCCATCACCGCGATGTCGGCGGCGCGGTCGAGGTCTGCGTCATCGCAGATGACCAGCGGCGACTTGCCGCCCAGCTCCATGGTCACTTCCTTCAAGGACGACGATGCGGCGGCGGCCATCACCTTCTTGCCGGTGGCCACGCCGCCGGTGAAGGAGATCTTCTCGATCACCGGGTTCTCGGTGAGCCAGTTGCCGATCTCGCCGCCCGGGCCCTGCACGACGTTGAACACGCCGTCCGGCACCCCGGCTTCGCTGTAGATCTCGGCCAGCTTCAGCGCGGTCAGCGGGGTCACTTCGGAGGGTTTGAACACCATGGCGTTGCCGGCGGCCAGCGCGGGCGCCGACTTCCACAGTGCGATCTGGATCGGGTAGTTCCAGGCACCGATGCCGGCGACCACGCCCAGCGGTTCGCGGCGGGTATAGAAGAAGCTCGACTCACGCAGCGGCAGCTGGATGCCCTCGATGGCCGTGGCCAGGCCGGCGTAGTACTCCAGCACGTCGGCGCCGGTGACGATGTCCACCGTGGTGGTCTCGGCCAGCGCCTTGCCGGTGTCCAGGGTTTCCAGCTGGGCCAGCGCATCATTGCGTTCGCGCAGGAGGTCGACCGCGCGGCGCAGGATGCGCGAGCGCTCCATCGCGGTCATCGCCGCCCAGACCTTCTGGCCTTCGGCCGCGCTCTGGACCGCGCGCTCGACGTCGGCCTTGCTGGCGATCTGCACCTCGGCCAGGACCTGGCCATTGGCCGGGTTGATGGACTGGAAGGTCTTGCCGCTGGTGGCATCGACGCGTTGGCCGTGGATGTAGAGCTGTTGGACGGGCAGGGCGGTCATGGGGGCACTCCTGGAAACAAAAAAAGGGGAAGGGCTTGAGGCTGCTTATACGCCCTCGGGCTGCAGCTGGAAGTCGATGTAGGCGTAGGCCAGTGCGCGGGCGGCGGCGGTATCGAACGGGCCGCCGACCAGGCTGCCGCGCAGCCACAGGCCGTCGATCATTGCGGCCAGGCCACGGGCGGCGTCGCGGGCGCGTTCGGCCGGCAGCGCGCGGTGGAACTGATGGGCCAGGTTGGAATACAGCCGCTGGTCGTTGATGCGCTGCAGGCGGGCCAGTTCCGGCTGGTGCATGCTCGCCGCCCAGAAGGTCAGCCAGACGCGCATGGCCGGGCCGCTGGTCTGGGTCTGGTCGAAGTTGCCATCGACCAGCGCTCGCAATTGGGCCCGCGGGTCGGCATCGGCCTTGGCGCGGTACTGGGCGAAGGCGTCTTTCAGTTCGTTGAGGATCTGCCGCATCGCGGCACTGAGCAGGCCGGCCTTGTCGCCGAAGTAGTGGGCGACGATGCCGGTGGACAGGCCGGCCTGGCGTGCGATGGTCGCCACGGTGGCGTCGGCCAGGCCAATGTCGTGGATTACCTGGAAGGTGGCCTGGATCAGCTGCTCGCGGCGGATCGGTTCGATGCCTTTCTTCGGCACAGTCTCACCTGGGGCATGGGCGTTGGCCCGAGGTGGACAGTATCGCGTTCGTTGATTGAACGTTCAATCAAAAAAAAGTGAAGGGGGTGTATGGGTGGGGGTCAGGGTCAGAGCCCTTTCCTGCGGAAAGGGATCCCACCCCGGGATCCGACCCCTTCAGTTACAGGCGGAGGGCGGCTTCCAGCAGTGGGGTGGCCCAGGCGGGCGTGGCCGCCAGCTGGGCGAGGTCGTCGGGCTCGGGGTACAGCAACTGGCCATCTTCCATCTGCAGCAGCAGCTGTGGGTCGGGCACGGCCTCGCCGGGGGCGGCGTCGGCGCTGTTGTCGTAGACCTGCAGCTGGGCCAGCACCGGCATCAGCCGCACCAGGTTCTGCTGGGCCAGCGGCCAGCGCCTGCGGATATCGGCCTCGTTGATCGGATGCCCACCACTGCGCACCCGCGCCTGCACCCGCGCGATGTGCTGCTCGGGGCTGGACAGCCCGCAGAACCACATCAGGACATCGTGGCTGTGGCTGGCTTCATGCAGCAGGGCGGCGATGGAATTGCCGCCCAGGGTGGTCTCGAAGGCGTGGTTGCGGCCCTGGTCGAGGGCATCGCGTATGCGGTTGACGCCTTCCTGCCAGGCCTGGGCATTGGCTTCGGCCTGCGACAGGCCCGACAGCTCGCGCAGCCCGCGGGCGAAGGTATCCGGGTTGAACCAGTCCAGCCCGGCCTCGCGCAGTACGTGGCCGCCCACCGAACTCTTGCCGGCGCCATTGACGCCGGCAAGGACATACAGGAACGGTCGCGACATCAGTGCCCCGTGCCGGCCTTGACCTGACCCTTCAGGCGGGCCGGGCGGCGCAGCAGGGCGCGCGCGGTGTCACCGGCCTGGGCCTGCTGCAGCACGGCCAGGCGCTGGTCGAAGCCGGCACGCAGTTCGGCCAGGCCCGGAGCCTGCCCGCGCAGTTCCTCCAGCGAGGATTCCAGTGCCTCCACGCGTGCCTGCAGGGCGCGGTACTGCTCGATGGAGACGATGACCGCCTGCGGCTCGTTGTGGTTGGTGACCACCACCATGCGCTGGTCGCGGACCTCCTGCATGACCTTGCGCCAGTGCTCCTTCACCGACGAGGCGGTGGTGTGGGTCAGCTCGTTGATCGGGTCGAAGCGGACGGGGAGGTGAAGCATGGCGAAGCTCCAGCGGGGGTATGGGCCCACCTTACGCCTGTTTCATGCGAATTGCATGAATCGGGAAAAATATGAATATTGCATGGAGGGCCGTAGAGCCGAGCCTGCGCTCGGCTGATGCTGGCAGGTCGCCAACCGCAGCCGAGCATGGGCTCGGCTCTACAACAGCCGGGGCGTTATCTGCTTGCCAGCTGGCGCAGCACGTACTGCAGCAGGCCGCCGTGGCGGAAGTACTCGACTTCCTTCGGGGTCAGCAGCATCACCGACACCTCGAAGGTCTTCTTCGTGCCATCGGCCTTGGTCGCGGTCACCGTGGCGCGCTTGCTGGCGCCGTCGTCCAGACCGGTGATGTCGATCGTCTCCGAGCCGTCCAGGCCCAGCGACTGCGCGTTCTCACCGTTCCGGAACTGCAGCGGCAGTACGCCCATGCCGACCAGGTTGGAGCGGTGGATGCGCTCGAAGCTCTCGGCCACGACCGCCTTCACGCCCAGCAGCAGGGTGCCCTTGGCGGCCCAGTCGCGCGACGAGCCGGTGCCGTATTCCTTGCCGGCCAGCACCACCAGCGGCACGTTGTCGGCCTTGTACTTCATGGCCGCGTCGTAGATCGCCAGCTTTTCCGGCTGGCCACCGTTGGCCGGGTAGTACAGGGTGTTGCCGCCTTCCTCGCCTCCGAACATCAGGTTCTTGATGCGGATGTTGGCGAAGGTGCCGCGGACCATGACGTCATCGTTGCCGCGGCGGCTGCCGTAGCTGTTGAAGTCGGCCTGCTGCACGCCGCGTTCCTGCAGGAAGCGGCCCGCCGGCGAATCCTTCTTGATGTTGCCGGCCGGGGAGATGTGGTCGGTGGTGATCGAATCGCCGAACAGGCCCATCACGCGTGCGCCGTGCACGTCGTCGATGCTGCCGGTCTGCATGGTCATGCCATCGAAGTACGGCGGGTTCTTGATATAGGTGGAGGCGTCGCTCCACTCGTACAGGTTGCCGTCCGGCGAGGCGATGGTGTTCCAGCGGCTGTCACCCTTGAACACTTCGGCGTAGTTCTGCTTGAACATTTCCGGGCCGACGGTCGAGGCGATGACGTCGCCGATTTCCTTGTTGCTCGGCCAGATGTCGCGGAGGTATACCGGCTGGCCATCGCTGCCGGTACCCAGCGGTTCGGTGGTCAGGTCGATGTCGGTGGTGCCGGCGATGGCGTAGGCCACCACCAGCGGCGGGCTGGCCAGGTAGTTCATCTTCACTTCGGGGTGCACGCGGCCCTCGAAGTTGCGGTTGCCCGACAGCACCGAAGTCACCACCAGGTCGCCACTGGCGATGCCGGCACTGACTTCGGTCGGCAGCGGGCCGGAATTGCCGATGCAGGTGGTGCAGCCATAGCCGACCACGTAGAAGCCGATCTTCTCCAGCTCGGTGAGAACGCCGGCCTTTTCAAGATAGTCGGTGACCACGCGCGAGCCTGGGCCGAGCGAGGTCTTGACCCACGGCTTGCGGTCCAGGCCCTTGGCGGCCGCGTTGCGGGCGAGCAGGCCGGCGCCGATCATCACCGCCGGGTTGGAGGTGTTGGTGCACGAGGTGATGGCGGCGATGACCACCGCGCCATCCTTCAGCCTCACCTTCCTGCCGTCCATCTCGATGTCGGCGTAGCCCTTGGCCAGCTGCTCGTTGCCCACTGCGGCGCCACCGCCTTCATTGACGAAGGTGGAGACATCCTCGCTGCGCTTGTCACGGTTGGCAGTCATGCCGACCAGGGCGTCGCGGTAGTTTTTCTGCACGTCTTCCAGCAGCACGCGATCCTGCGGGCGCTTGGGGCCGGCCAGGGAGGGCTTGACCGTGCCCATGTCCAGTTCCAGCGTGGTGCTGTACTGCGCATGCGGGCTGTTGGCGTCGTGCCACAGGCCCTGCGCCTTGGCATAGGCTTCAACCAGTGCGATCTGCTCTTCGCTGCGGCCGGACAGGCGCAGGTAGGTCAGCGATTCGTTGTCGATCGGGAAGATGCCGCAGGTGGCGCCGTATTCCGGGGCCATGTTGCCGATGGTGGCGCGGTCGGCCAGCGGCAGGTGCTGCAGGCCATCGCCGTAGAATTCGACGAACTTGCCGACCACGCCGAGCTTGCGCAGCATCTGGGTGACGGTCAGGACCAGGTCGGTGGCGGTGGCGCCCTCGGGCAGCTTGCCGGTCAGCTTGAAGCCGACGACCTGCGGAATCAGCATCGAGGATGGCTGGCCGAGCATGGCTGCCTCCGCCTCAATGCCGCCCACGCCCCAGCCGAGCACGCCGATGCCGTTGATCATCGTGGTGTGGCTGTCGGTACCGAACACGGTATCGGGGTAGGCCACGGCGCGGCCATCCTTGTCCGCGGTCATCACCACGCGGGCCAGGTTTTCCAGGTTTACCTGGTGGACGATGCCGGTGTTGGGCGGCACCACCTTGAAGTTGTCGAAGGCCTTCTGGCCCCAGCGCAGGAAGCCATAGCGTTCCTGGTTGCGCTGGAATTCGATCTTGCCGTTGAGGTCCAGCGCGTCGGGCTTGCCGAACACATCGACCTGCACTGAGTGGTCGATGACCAGTTCGGAGGGGATCTGCGGGTTGATCTGCTCGGGCTTGCCGCCCAGCTTGACCACCGCATCGCGCATCGCGGCCAGGTCGACCACGCAGGGCACGCCGGTGAAGTCCTGCAGGACCACGCGCGCGGGCATGAAGGCGATTTCGGTATCCGGCTCGGCGCTGGGCTGCCAACGCGCCACCGCTTCGATGTGGTCGGGTCCGACGGTGGCGCCGCCGTCCTCGTGCCGGAGCAGGTTCTCCAGCAGGATCTTCATCGAGTAGGGCAGGTGGGAGATGTCGAAGCGCTTGCCGAGCGTGGGAAGGCTGAAGTAGTCGTAGGTCTTGCCGCCGACGTCCAGCTGGCTGCGGGTGGAGAACGAATCGCTCATTCGGGATGACTCCTCTTGCGGATGGCTTGCACTGGCCCACCGTGGCAGGCCTGCTTGCGTTTGCCGGTGGCGTTGCGGCCGCCGGATCCCCGCCAGTATGGCCGAGCAGGGAGGGGCCGGAACGCTCTTGGCGCAGGACGCAAGGTTACAGGGCTGTATGTAGTGCCGATGTCACGGTTTGCCGCGCCACTGGCTCATCAGCATCTGCAGGAAACGCTCGGCGGTGGGCGAGAGCAGGGCGCCGCGGCGACGCACGATGCCGATGGTGCGCGAGACGACCGGGTTGCCGATCGGGCGGGTCACCAGGATCGGGTGGTCGCCATCGGGGGTGGCCATCTTCGGCAGCACCGACACACCGATGCCCGCTTCGACCATGCCCAGTGACGTGGACAGGTGGGTGACTTCGTAGTGCCAGCTCAGTTTCAGGTTCTCGCGCGCCAGGGCGCCATCGAGCAGGGTGCGGTTGCCGCTGGTACGGTGCACGGTGATCAGCTGGTGCTGGGCCAGGTCCGCCCATTCGACCTTGCGTTTGCGGGCCAGGGGATGGTCGCGGCGGCAGGCGAGCACGAAGGGGTCTTCGGCCAGCACGTCGAAATCCAGGTTGGGGTCGTTGGCACCCATGAAGTTGATGCCGAATTCCACTTCGCCGCGTTCCACCGCCTGCAGCCCTTCGGTGGCCGGAATGTCCAGGATGCGGAAGCGCACGTGGGGATGCGCTTCGTGGAAGCGTGCCATCACGCTGGGCAGGAAGTAGAACGCGGCCGTCGGCAGGCAGGCGATGGTCACCGTGGCGCCACGGGTGTCCTCGCGGCCGCGCAATGAGAACAGCGAGCCGTCGAATTCCTCCAGCATGCGCCGCACCAATGGCAGCAGGTTCTCGCCGACGGCGGTGGTGCTGACGCTGCGCGTGGTGCGTTCCAGCAGCGGTGAGCCCACGGCCTGTTCCAGCTTCTGGATGCGGCGGCTGAGTGCTGGCTGCGACACGTGCAGGCTTTCAGCGGCGCGGTGGAAGCTGCGTGTCTCGGCAACGAGGAGGAAGGCGCGAAGGTCCAGAATCTCGCAATTGATGCTCATTGGGTATCAATCATCAAAAAATCAGCAATTCACAGATCAATCGGGGTCATGCCAGTATCGAATCACAGAGGGGGTATTCATCCCCTGCACGCATCAATCTAGCACACGTATGTCCAACGATCTGCTCAGCATTCCCTGCGTCCTCATGCGCGGTGGTACCTCCAAAGGCCCCTTCTTCCTGGCATCGGACCTGCCGGCGGACAGCGCCCAGCGCGACCGCCTGCTGCTGGAAGTCATGGGCTCGGGCCACCCGCTGCAGATCGACGGCATTGGCGGGGGCAACGCCCTGACCAGCAAGGTGGCGATCATCGACCGGTCCAGCCGCGCCGACGCGGACGTGGAGTATCTGTTCGCCCAGGTGCGGGTGGAGCAGCAGGTGGTCGACACCTCGCCGAACTGCGGCAACATGCTGGCCGCCGTCGGGCCCTACGCCATCGAGCGCGGGCTGGTGCAGGCGCAAGACCCGCAGACCCGGGTACGCATCTTCAACGTCAATACCGGCAAGCTGATCGTGGCCACGGTGGAAACACCGGGCGGTGAGGTGGTCTACCGGGGTGATACGCGGATTGCCGGTGCGCCCGGCTCGGCATCGCCGGTGCGGCTGTCCTTCCTGGATGCGGCCGGCGCCCGTACCGGCAAGCTGCTGCCCAGCGGGCATGCCCAGGAAACCATCGACGGCGTGGTGGTGAGCCTGGTCGACTGTGCGATGCCGATGATGCTGGTGCGCGCCGAGGACATGGGTGTGCGCGGCGATGCCTCGCCGGCCGAACTGAATGCGGATGCGGGCTTCCTCGCCCGTCTTGAAGCGCTGCGCATCGAGGCCGGCGCCCGCATGGGCATCGCCGATGCTGGCAACAAGGTGATCCCCAAGCCGGTGCTGCTTTCTGCACCGCAGCACGGCGGCCACCTGCAGGTGCGCTATTTCATGCCCCACCAGTGCCACACCGCGCTTGCGATCACCGGAGGGGTTGGCCTGGCGACGGCGGCCGTCACCCCGGGCACGCTGGCCAACACTTTTGTCGGATGCTTGGGCCTGCCCGGCAGCATTACCCTCGAACATCCGAGCGGGGCCCTGGACGTGGGCCTGAGCCGAAGCTCGGACGATGCGCCGGTGGTTGCCAGCGTGGTCCGTACCGCCCGCCGCCTGTTCGAAGGCCGCGTGTTCGCGACCTCGCCCGCAACCACCGAGACCTGTTCCACCCAAGCCCGCCAATGGACTTCAGCGGCATGACCTGAAACCGGTCGGGCCCGCGCAGCCGCGCGTGGCCGACCACCACAACGTAGATGCTTCACTCCTGGGAGGGATGATGTACAAGCAGATGTTCATGGCCGCGCTGTGCGCGGCTGGCCTGGCCATGGCCGGGTGCAGCAAGCATGGGGCCGATGCGCAGGGCACGGCCGCCGGCAGCGCCGACACCACGCCGGTGCGGATCAGCGTGGGGTCCTACAACCTCAACAACCTGCCGTTCTTCATTGCCGATTCCAAGGGCTACTTCAAGGACGTCGGCCTGGAGGTGAAGACCGAAAACTTCGCCCAGGGCGGTTCGAAGGTGCTGCAGGCGCTGGTGGCCAATTCCACCGACGTGGCCGTGGGCTTCTATGACCACACCATCCAGATGCAGGCCAAGCGCAAGGACGTGGTGGGCTTTGTGCTGCTGTCGCGCAACTCCGGCCTGGTGATGGCCGGCCGCGACGACGCGACCTTCGACCCGGCACGCCCGGACACGATCAAGGGCCAGAAGGTCGGCATCACCGCGCCGGGCTCCTCGTCCGATTTCTTCGTTCGCCACTTCCTGGCCCAGCATGACATTCCGGTGGACAGCATCTCGCTGATCGGTGTCGGTTCGGGTGCGGCTGCCGTGGCTGCACTGGAGCAGGGCAAGATCGACCTGCTGGTGAACTACGACCCGGCCGCCACCCTGATCACCGAGCGCAAGGTCGGGAAGATCATCATCGATGCACGCAGTGACGAGGGCGCACGCCAGGTCTACGGCGGCCTGTACCCGACCTCGGTGATGTATGCCAACCGCAGCTTCCTGGAGCAGCGCCCGGAAGCGGCCGAGAAGATCGCCCGTGCCGAGCAGATGGCCCTGAAGTTCATCGCCGACAACAGTGCCGAGGACATCGTCGCCGCACTGCCGGACAGCTACGTCTCCGGCGACCGCGCCACCTATGCGCGTGCCGTGGAGAACGCCCGCGCGATCTTCACCACCGACGGCCACTTCACCGCGGCCGATCTGGAGACGCCGCTGAAGGTGCTGCGCGAGTTCAACAAGGATGTCGCCAACGCTGACATCGACCTGTCCAAGACCTACACCAATGCCTTCGTCGAGCGTGCCCACGCTGCGACGCCGGCTGCCCAACCGTAAGCGGAGGTAACCCCATGGCCCTCAACGCCACCGTGCGCCAGCTCAACGGCGCGCCGCAGCTGGAGCCTGCACAGACCATGGTTGCCATCAACAAGGTGACCATGTCCTTCGGCGAATTCACCGCCGTGCGTGATGTCGACATCCAGGTAGGCGACGGCGAGTTCCTTGCCATCGTCGGCCCCACCGGTTGCGGCAAGAGCACCATCCTCAATTCCGTGGCGGGGCTGCTGAAGCCCTCGTCAGGTGACGTAGCCATCGACGGCCGCACGGTCAGCGGCGTGCAGGAGTCGGTCGGCTACCTGTTCCAGCAGGACGCACTGCTGCCGTGGAAGACCGCCTACCAGAACGTCGAACTGGGCCTGCGCTTCCGTGGCGTGCCCGAGGCAGAGCGCAAGACCAAGGCCAATGCGTGGCTGGTCAAGGTCGGCCTGACCGGCTTCGAGCACCGTTACCCGCACCAGCTGTCCGGTGGCCAGCGCAAGCGCGTGCAGATGGCGCAGGCGCTGATTGTCGAGCCGAAGGTGATCCTGATGGACGAGCCGTTTTCGGCGCTGGACATCCACACCCGCCACCTGATGCAGAACGAGCTGCTGCGCCTGTGGCAGGAGGATCGCCGCTCGGTGATTCTGATCACGCACGATCTTGAAGAAGCCATCGCCCTGGGTGACCGCGTGGTGGTGCTGTCCTCCGGTCCGGCCAGCCGCGTCGTGCGCAGCTTCGACGTGGATCTGGAACGGCCGCGCAATGTTGCCGAAATCAAGCTGGACGAACGTTTTACCGACCTGTACCGCGACATCTGGGCCTGCCTGCGCGGCGAAGTGGAGAAGAGTTATGCACGCCAAGACTGACAAATTCATCCAGCTGGCCCTGGTCATCGCTGTGTTCGGGGGCTGGGAAGGCGGCATCGCGCTGGGCGTGATCGATCCGTTTTTCTTCCCCTCGCCGACGGCGATCATGCAGCAGGCCTGGACCTGGTTGTCTGATACCTCGTTCTACCAGCACGTCTACATCACTCTGACCGAGACCGCGCTGGGCTACCTGATCGGTACCGGCCTGGGCGTGGCCGGCGGTGTCTGGCTCGGCCTCAGCCGCCGCTCGGCGCGCATCCTCGATCCCTTCATCAAGGGCTTCAATGCGATCCCGCGCGTGGTGCTGGCACCGATCTTCGTGCTCTGGCTGGGCCTGGGCCTGTGGTCGAAGGTGGCCCTGGCGGTGACCCTGGTGTTCTTCACCACGTTCTTCAACGCCATGCAGGGCGTGCGCGAAGTGAACCCGGTGGTACTGGCCAATGCGCGCATCCTCGGTGCGGGCCGCAGTGACCTGCTGCGCCATGTGTACTTCCCCGCGGCCGCCAGCTGGATCCTGTCCTCGCTGCGTACCTCGGTGGGCTTTGCCGTGGTCGGCGCCATCATCGGCGAATACCTGGGTGCGTCGGCGGGCCTGGGCTACCTGATCGCGCAGGCCGAGGGCAACTTCAATGCCGTGGGTGTGTTTGCCGGCATCATCATCCTGGCCGCCTTCGTGCTGGTCATCGATGCGCTGCTCGACGTGGTCGAGAACAAGCTGATCACCTGGCGTCCCAACGCCCAGGCACAGGCCACCAGCTGACCGCGCTGCGCTGAGCCCGCATGCCGTGCCGCCGGGCTGATCCGGCGGCGCGCGCTGCCTCCCCCGATCTTCCCCCGCACCACCGCAACAGGCCAGCGCCAGGCCAGGGGGCCGGCTGGCCGGAGAGAGAACCCATGAACAAGCACACCGTGCTGCCCCGCGCAGCGCTGTCGGTTGCGCTCGGCCTGCTGTTGGCCAGCGGCCATGCGGGGGCGCAGTCCGCCCCGGCTCCGTTGAGCCAGGTCGAGCTTTCGGCGCTGGTGCAGCAGCAGGCGCTGCAGATCCAGCATCTTGAAGCCCGCCTGCGCGCGGTCGAAGGCGGCCAGGGTGCCGCTGCAGCCCCGGTCGCGGCAGCGGCACCTGCGCTGGAAACCCGGGTGGCCGCGCTGGAGTCGAGCCAGTCCAAGTCGCCCAAGGTGTCGTGGGCCAAGGGCGCTCCGGAATTCAGCAGCGCCGATGGCAAGGTGGCCTTCCGCCCGCGCGGCCGCCTGTTCGTCGATGGCTCCACTACCGACGGCTCGTCGGTGGCCGACCGCAACATCTCCGGTACCGAGATCCGCTCGGTACGCCTGGGGGCCGAGGGCCGCTACGGCATCCTCGGCTGGGCGGTGGAGGGCGACTTCGCCGACAACGCGGTGGCCTGGAAATCGGTCTATGCCACCGTCGATCACCGCCTGTTCGGCTTGCCGGCCGACCTGACCGTGGGCAACCGCCTGAACGACCGCGGCATCGACGGCTCCAGCAGCACCTCCAACACGCCGTTCCCGGACCGCAACGTGGTCGGCACGCTGATGCTGCCGCAGCGCGGCCTGTTCGGCGTTGGCCTGACCGAGCGCGTGTACGGCAAGGGCTGGCACGCCAGCCTGTCGGTGGCGGGCAACGACTTGAACAACGCCGGCAACGACAACGACAGCCAGACCTGGGCGACCCGCGTGCACTGGAACCCGGTGGCCAGCAAGGCCGCTACCGTTCACCTGGGGGCCTGGGCGTTCCATGAGGAGATCGCCGCCGGCGCCAGCGGCGTGCTGCGCAGCTCGGCCATCGCCGGGCACTTCAACGATCTGGTGAAGATCGCCCCGGGCACCTTGGTGGGCGCCGAGCGCAGCACGGCCCATGGCCTGGAAGCGGCCGGATTCTTCGGCCCGGCGTGGGCCACCGGCGAGTGGGGCACGCGCAACCTGCGCGGGGTCGACGCCAGCGGCCGTTACGACCTGGACCACCAGGCCTGGGCGGTTTCGGCCGGCTGGTTCCTGGCGGGCGCGGTGCCGGCTTACTCCGGCAAGGCGGGCACCTGGGGCAAGGTGAAGGTGGCCGACCCGGTGACCGACGGCGGTGCCGGCGCCTGGGAGCTGAAGGCGCGGTATGAGGACGTGGACTACGCCGAGCTGCCCACCGGCGGCACCGGCCACGCCTGGACGCTGGGAACGAACTGGTACCTGAACGACTACAGCCGCGTGATGTTCGAGGCGATCCGCTGGCAGACCCGCAACCGCAGCGGCAGTGGGCAGGGCAGGGACGAGGGCACCACCTTCAATACCCGCCTGCAGGTGGCGTTCTAAGTACGTGGCTGGCGGTATGGCCCTTTCGGTATGTATAATTCGTGCATACCGAAGAGGGCCTACCCATGGAAGCCACCGTTGCAGAGCGCGGACAGATCACCCTGCCCAAGGCAGTGCGTGACGCGCTGGGCCTGACCAAGGGCACCCAGCTGAAGGTCGAGCTGGACGGCAGCCGGATCATTCTGCGCAAGAGTGTTGACGATGCCATTTCACGGGCGCGCGGCAAGTTCGCGCTTGATGGCTTCGATTCGGCCAATGCGGCCGTGCGCTCGGTGCGCGACGAGGAATAAGCCGTGATGATCGCCGTCGATTCCCCGGTCCTGGTCGAGCTGCTCAGCAACGGCCCGCAGGCCGATGCAGTGGAAGCCATCCTGCGGCAGAGCCTGGTTGGCGGCCGCGTGGTGGTCTGCGGCGCGACCCTGGCCGAAGTCTGCGCCTCGCTGCGCGGCGGCGCCGAAGTGCTGGAAGCACTGGAAGAAATGGGCGTGCACTTCAATGCGCTGGAGGCCAAGTCGGCCCTGCGCGCCGGCGAGATGCACCGCCGTCATCGCCAGCGCGGCGGCAGCCGCCGCAGCCTGGACGAATTCATGGTCGGCGCCCATGCACTGCTGCAGTGCGATGGCCTGATCACCTGGAACGATACGTTTTACCGCGACTACTTCAAGGGCCTGAAGCTGATCGTGCCGCACGCCTGAGCCCACTTTTTTTCAACCTACGCATTACCCGGGAGTTGTCATGTTGGAAGCCTACCGCCACCACGTCGCCGAGCGCGCTGCGCTTGGCATCCCGCCGCTGCCGCTGAGCGCGCAGCAGACGGCCGATGTCATCGAACTGCTGAAGAATCCGCCGCAGGGCGAGGCCGAGTTCCTGCTCGACCTGCTGACCCACCGCGTGCCGGCCGGCGTCGACGATGCTGCCAAAGTCAAAGCCTCGTACCTGGCGGCCATCGCCCTGGGCAGCGAGCAGAACCCGCTGATCACCCGCGAGCGCGCCACCGAACTGCTGGGCACCATGCTGGGTGGTTACAACGTTGCGCCGCTGGTACAGCTGCTGGACGACACCAGCGTCGGCACCATCGCCGCTGACGGCCTGAAGAAGACCCTGCTGGTCTTCGATGCCTTCCATGACGTGCAGGAAAAGGCCAAGGCGGGCAACGCCAACGCCCAGTCCGTGCTGCAGAGCTGGGCCGATGCCGAATGGTTCACCAGCAACCCGGAAGTGCCGCAGAGCCTGACCGTCACCGTGTTCAAGGTGCCGGGCGAAACCAACACCGACGACCTGTCGCCGGCGCCGGACGCGACCACCCGCCCTGACATTCCCATGCACGCCCTGGCGATGCTGAAGAACAAGCGCGACGATGCACCGTTCACTCCGGAAGAAGACGGCAAGCGCGGCCCGATCCAGCAGATCCTCGACCTGAAGGACAAGGGTCACCTGGTCGCCTACGTCGGCGACGTGGTCGGCACCGGTTCTTCGCGCAAGTCGGCCACCAACAGCGTGCTGTGGTGGACCGGCGATGACATCCCTTACATCCCGAACAAGCGCGCCGGTGGCGTCTGCCTGGGTTCGAAGATCGCCCCGATCTTCTACAACACCATGGAAGATGCCGGCGCCCTGCCGATCGAGCTGGATGTGTCGAAGATGGAGCACGGCGATGTGGTCGAGCTCCGTCCGTACGAAGGCAAGGCGCTGAAGAACGGCGAAGTGATCGCCGAGTTCCAGGTCAAGTCCGACGTGCTGTTCGACGAAGTGCGTGCCGGTGGCCGCATTCCGCTGATCATCGGCCGCGGCTTGACCGGCAAGGCGCGTGAAGCGCTGGGCCTGGCCCCGACCGATATGTTCCGCCTGCCGGTGCAGCCGGCCGACAACGGCAAGGGCTTCTCGCTGGCGCAGAAGATGGTCGGCCGCGCCTGTGGCCTGGCGGAAGGCCAGGGCATGCGCCCGGGCACCTACTGCGAACCGAAGATGACCTCGGTCGGCTCGCAGGACACCACCGGCCCGATGACCCGTGACGAGCTGAAGGACCTGGCCTGCCTGGGCTTCTCGGCCGACCTGGTGATGCAGTCGTTCTGCCACACCGCTGCGTACCCGAAGCCGGTGGACGTGAAGACCCACCACACCCTGCCGGAGTTCATCTCCACCCGTGGCGGCGTCTCGCTGCGCCCGGGCGACGGCGTGATCCACAGCTGGCTCAACCGCATGCTGCTGCCGGACACCGTCGGTACCGGTGGTGACTCGCACACCCGCTTCCCGGTGGGCATTTCGTTCCCGGCCGGTTCGGGCCTGGTCGCCTTCGCCGCGGCCACCGGCGTCATGCCGCTGGACATGCCGGAATCGGTGCTGGTGCGCTTCAAGGGCCAGATGCAGCCGGGCGTGACCCTGCGTGACCTGGTCAACGCGATCCCGCTGTACGCCATCAAGTCGGGCCTGCTGACCGTGGCCAAGGCCGGCAAGAAGAACATCTTCTCCGGCCGCATCCTGGAAATCGAAGGCCTGCCGGAGCTGAAGGTCGAACAGGCGTTCGAACTGTCCGACGCCTCGGCCGAGCGTTCGGCGGCCGGTTGCTCGGTGCGCCTGAACAAGGAACCGATCATCGAGTACCTGACCAGCAACATCACCCTGCTGAAGTGGATGATTGCCGAGGGTTACCAGGATCCGCGTTCGCTGCAGCGCCGTATCGAGAAGATGGAAGCCTGGCTGGCCAACCCGGAGCTGCTGGAGCCGGATGCCGACGCCGAATATGCCGCCGTCATCGAGATCGACCTGGCCGATATCCACGAGCCGATCGTGGCCTGCCCGAACGACCCGGACGACGTGAAGACGCTGTCTGAAGTCGCTGGCGCCAAGATCGACGAAGTGTTCATCGGTTCGTGCATGACCAACATCGGTCACTTCCGTGCCGCTGCGAAGCTGCTGGAAGGCAAGCGCGACCTGCCGACCCGCCTGTGGGTGGCCCCGCCGACCAAGATGGATGCCTCGGAGCTGACCAAGGAAGGCGTGTACGGCACCTTCGGCGCCACCGGCGCACGCATGGAAATGCCGGGCTGCTCGCTGTGCATGGGCAACCAGGCGCAGATCCGCGAAGGCTCAACCGCGATGTCGACCTCGACCCGCAACTTCCCGAACCGTCTGGGCCGCAACACCAACGTGTACCTGGGTTCGGCCGAACTGGCCGCGATCTGCTCGCGTCTGGGCCGCATCCCGACCAAGGACGAGTACATGGCCGATGTGGGCGTGATCGCCCAGAGCGGCGCGGAGATCTACCGCTACATGAACTTCGACCAGATCGAGGAATACCAGGACGTGGCCAAGACGGTCGCTGCCTGAGGGTTGTGCCAGTCTTTGGCCGGCACTTCATTGAAATAAAAAACCCCCGGTGAAAGCCGGGGGTTTTGTTCTAGTGGAAAAAGAAACTTTTCGGATGGTATGCTCGGTTGCGCTGAGAGCTAAGCTGCTGTGAAAGCCGAGTTCGGTAGAAGAATTATCACAAACAAGCCTAGGGGGATCGAGTGGCAGGTGCAAATGGGAATGAGATGCTGGATGAAATGATTGTTCCGCTCGACCAGGACGAGTCGGAAGAAGATGTTTCTCTGGATGCCCAGGCGACTAACGACGCTGTAATATTCAACACCGACTGGACCGTTGAGACGCTCTTTCGTCAGATTGACAAGGGGAATGTTGATTTGGATCCTCAGTTCCAGAGGCGCGAAGCCTGGAAAATTGATCGTCAAAGCAGGTTCATCGAGTCAATACTTTGTAATTTACCTATCCCCAATGTTGTTCTGGCGGAAAAGAAAGGTCAGCGCGGAAAGTACATTGTAATTGATGGTAAGCAGAGGTTGCATACTATCAAGAGCTTCTTTGATGGAAATTTCGAGCTTAAGGGTCTGACCATCCGAGATGACCTTAATTCCAAGCGCTTCGCTGATATTGAGCTTGCTGGTGACCAGGATGTCGCGTCTCTTGAGAATTATCCGATACGAACGGTGATTATTAGGAGTTGGCCCGATGAGGATTATCTTTACACGGTCTTCTTTAGGCTCAATAGCGGAAGCCTTCCGCTCTCGCCGCAGGAGCTTAGGCGTGCGCTCCATGGTGGGCATCTCCTTAATTTCATCGATGATTTCCTGTTAGGGAGTGCGGAGTTTAAGTCTGTGTTCGGAGATAATCCGGATCCACGAATGCGTGATGTAGAGATGGCTCTCCGATACGTTGGTGTCGATACCAATCTCGATGGTTATGATGGAAACTTGAAGAGGTTCTTGGATAACCTTGTTATTTCTACCGATCGGGCTTGGCCGCGCTCTGAAGCGGCGATAAGGAGTTCGCTTGATGGAATGGCTAGGGCTATCAAGACGACTCGTGAAATTTTTGGTGAAGACAGCTTTAAGAAATGGAACGGGGCGAAGTTTGAACGCCGGACCAATCGTGCGGTGTTTGACGTGATGACTCGTTACTTTTCACAGCCAGAAGTCGCGGCCGCAGCCGAGGCGCTGCCCGACAATGTGAAGAACGCATTTGTTGATCTCTGTGCCAACAATGAAGTTTTTAGAAATTCGATTGAACGCACCACAAAGACGAGGGACGCGACTCTGCAGCGACTTTCGCTTTGGGGGGAGGCGCTCGGTCCAGTAATTGGAATGACTCTGGATAAGTCAACCTTCAGAATGGTCTGAGCATGACCACGAAACATTTCGCACACCTTAAAGACAGGTGTAACCTCCTTCTCGGAAAATATATTGACCCTCAAATAGCGGCGATGGATGCAGCTTTGGCGGATGGGGGTGTGCCTCCTGATCCTGATTTCGATAATATGGCCGCTTGCAGGCTTCTGATTCACTCAGAGTTGGAGTGCTATTTTGAAAATCGTGCTCTCGATGTCATTAAGGCGTGCGAAGGTCAATCGGCACTGACGATGAGGAATGCGTCGCTTATTGCTCTTCGTGCCTGGATGGAGAGGAGAGAGATTGATTGGCAGCGGTGGGATGCGCCACCTTCAGGCGTTGATAAGGCATCCTTCGCATCGCTAACAAGTGAAGCGCACGGGTTCGCCCGTCAATTCATCAAGGCCAATAACGGGATAAAGGAGAAATCAGTTCAAACTCTTTCAGCCATAATGGGTTACTTTCCCGACGAGCTTGATGATGTGTTGGTAGAAGATCTTAATAAATACGGATCGTTGCGTGGAACGGTTGCTCACAATAGTTGGGTTTACGCGACCAATACTTTTGAATCGCCGGAGATTGAGCGCGGTAGAGTTGATAGAATTATTGGTCTGATAGAGCAATTTTACGAGGCATAGGCTTTTTTGGCCGATTCGCGCGTGATCGCCAAGAGCGGTGCGGAGATCTGCCGCTACATGAACTTCGACCAGATCGAGGAATACCAGGACGTGGCCAAGACCGTCGCTGCCTGATCCTGCTGATCGGTTGATGATGTAAACGAAGAACCCCCGGTGAAAGCCGGGGGTTTTTTGTGGGCGGCATCCGCTACTGCACGGTCCAGTCTGCGCTGCCTTGCAGACGACGGCCGTCGATCAGCACGTTGCCGTGCTTGCCGGAGACGTCCATTTCAAACCAGGGCAATCCGTCGTGGCGGAGCGGTCGCACGTAGGCCTGACGGCGGGCGCGATCGAATTCGATGTAATACCGGCGTTGCACGTTGGCAGGCTGCGGAATCGACAGACCTTTCCAGCTGACGTTGACCGCGCCGGGATCCTCACGGCCGACCAGCATCAGCGTGAAGACCACGTCGCCCTGGCCGGCCTCGAAGTAGAACAGATCGCCGCTGGCGCTTGCAGGCACCAGGGGCAGTGACAACAGCATGGACGCGAGCGCGGCGTTCCAGTTCCTTCTGATCATGCGCGGTCTTCCTTGTGCAGAGTTGTCATCAAAGCACACTGTAGAGCCGAGCCGATGCTCGGCGGCTTGTTGGCCCGATCGGGCAGCCGAGCGTGGGCTCGGCTCTACACTGGCGTCCGTCAGATGGCGCCCTGCGCGGGGTCAGCGATAGCGGAACGGCCAGGCATCCGGGCCGTCTCTGCAGCGTTCGGCGCAGACGTCGCGGAAGGTCTGCAGGAACGCCTGCTGCGGACGCGTCGGGTGCCAGTCGGCGCGGGTGGTCAGGCCGATGCGGCGGCGCAGGGCGCGGCCGGCCAGGCCCAGTTCGGCCAGCAGGCCGGCCTGGCGTTCGATCAGGAACTGGTCGCGTGACATCAAGGTCAGCCAGTCATCCTCCAGCAGCAGGCCGCGGGTGATCACCAGCGAGCCGCATTCGATGCGCAGCACAGGTGGCTCGTGGCCGTTGTCGCGGAACATCCGCTCCCAGCGTGCACGCACCGGCGCGCCGGTGGCCGGGATCACCCACGGATAGTCCAGCAGTTGCTCGAAACGCCACGGCAGCTGCGCGGCGAGAGGATGATCGGCGCGGCCGACGATGACCGGATCATCGTCGAACAGGCCTTCCTGCACCACGTCGGGCACCGCGCTGAGGTCGCGCATGGCGCCGACCAGCAGGTCCAGGCTGCCTTCGCGCAGGTCGGACAGCAGCTCCGAGAACGGGCCCTCCACCACGTTCACCGTGGCGCCCGGCCAGGCGCGTGCGAACCGGGCCAGTGCCTGTGGCAGCAGCAAGGCGCGCGCCAGCGGCATCACTCCGATGGCCAGGCGGCCGCCGTGCTGGTCACGGGTGGCGGCCAGTTCGTCCAGACCGGTGGCCAGCTCGGAAAGCGCCAGGCGGACCCAGCGCAGCAGGCGGGTGGCGGCGGGCGTGGCCAGCAGGGCCTTGCCACGCCGTTGCAGCAGGGGCACCTCGATCACCGCTTCCAGTTCGCGCACCGCGCGGTGCATGGCCGGCTGCGAAACCCCGGCGCGCGCTGCCGCAAGCGTGAAGCTGCCCGCGCTGTCCACCGCGTTGAGGGCGCGCAGCTGGCTGAGTGTCAGCCGCCGTTCGATGGTTGCCAGTGCAGGCAGGCGCGCCGCACGCCGGGCCGCGCGTACGCCACGGGCGAGGTAGGCGAGGGTGCGTTCGATGCGCGGTGCCAGCAGGCGCATCGCCTCCGTGGCGACCATGCCGCCGGGCTGGCGGTCGAACAGCGGTGCATCCAGCTGACGTTCCAGCCGCGCGATGGCCTGGGTGAGTGCGGGCTGGGACAGATTGAGGTGCGGCGCGGCCGCGCTGATGCCACCGTGCACGTGTACCGCCACCATCGCGTGCAGGTGTTTCAGGTTCAGCTCGGGCAGTCCATTCATGGCACAACTATAACCAGATTGAATGGGTTGGACGAAAAACGATCTTGAGGGGTCTGCATGACGCGGAACAGACTGCGCCATCGCCAACGAAGGATGGATGGATGTCCCGCGTCATCACCCGCATCGAGCGCGCCGAAACGGCGCTGATCCAGTCACTGGCCGAGGCCGGCGTGGCCACCGTGCATGAGGCACAGGGTCGCAGCGGCCTGCTGCACCCGCGGCTGCGCCCGATCTACAGCGGCGCGCGCATCGCCGGCAGTGCGGTCACCGTTTCGGTGCCGCCGGGCGACAACTGGATGATGCACGTGGCCATCGAGCAGCTCGGCGAGGGCGACATCCTGGTGGTGGCGCCGACCAGCGACTGCACCGATGGCTACTTCGGCGACCTGCTGGCGACCTCGGCGCAGGCTCGTGGCTGCCGCGGCCTGGTCATCGATGCCGGCGTGCGCGATGTGCGCGAGCTGACCGCGATGGGCTTCCCGGTGTGGAGCCGGGAGGTGCACGCGCAGGGCACGGTGAAGGAAACCCTGGGTTCGGTGAACGTGCCGCTGGTCTGTGGCGGCGCCCTTGTGAATCCGGGTGACGTGGTGATCGCCGACGATGACGGCGTGTGCATCGTGCCGCGCGCCGATGCGGCCAGGGTGGCCGCCGAAGCGCAGGCACGCGAAGCACGGGAGGCCGACAAGCGCGAGCGACTGGCGCGTGGCGAACTCGGTCTGGACATCTACGCCATGCGCGAGCGCCTGGCTGCCAAGGGCCTGCGCTATGAGTGAGGGCGTGCGCGCGATGTGGATGCGCGGTGGTACGTCCAAGGGCGGGTTCTTCCTCGCCCGGGACCTGCCGGCCGATGCCGCCGCGCGTGATGCCTTCCTGCTGCGCGCCTATGGTTCGCCGGATGTGCGCCAGATCGACGGCATGGGTGGCGGCGATCCGCTGACCTCCAAGGTCGCCGTGGTTTCGCCCTCGCAGCGCAAGGATGCCGACGTCGATTACCTGTTCCTGCAGGTGTTCGTCGACCAGGCGCTGGTCAGTGACGCGCAGAACTGCGGCAACATGCTGGCGGGTGTGGGGCCGTTCGCCATCGAGCGCGGCCTGGTGGCAGCGCGCGACGGGGTGACCGAGGTACGCATTTTCATGGCCAACACCGACACCCTGGCCACGGCCAGCGTGCAGACACCGGGTGGCGTGGTGAGCTACGCCGGTGACGCGCGCATTGACGGCGTACCGGGTACCGCCGCACCGGTGCCACTGGCCTTCGAGGACACCGCCGGTTCCAGCTGCGGCGCGCTGCTGCCGACCGGCAACACGGTAGACGTGATTGACGGCGTGCAGGCCACCCTGATCGACAACGGCATGCCCTGCGTGGTGCTGCGCGCGTCGGACCTGGGCATCAGCGGGTACGAGGATCGCGCCACGCTGGACGCCGACGAGGCTTTGAAGGCCCGCCTGGAGGCGATCCGCCTGCAGGCGGGGCCGAAGATGAACCTCGGCAACGTGGCGGAAAAGTCGGTGCCCAAGATGATGCTGTTGGCTGCACCGGCCGACGGCGGCGCGATCTGCGTGCGCTCGTTCATTCCGCACCGCTGCCATGCCTCCATCGGCGTGCTGGGCGCGGTGACGGTGGCGACGGCCTGCCTGCTGCCGGGCTCGCCGGCCCGTGCACTGGCCCGGTTGCCGGGCGGGCAGGTACAGACCCTGGCGGTGGAGCACCCCAGCGGGGCCACCACCTGCGTGATTGAACTGGACGAGGACGGCCAGGTGGCCCGCGCGGCCATGCTGCGCACCGCACGGAAGCTGTTCGACGGCGAACTGTTCGACTGAACAGGCAGCGCCTTTCTATTCTCTGCGACCTGGGAGGGTTGTTATGACCGTGGTAGGGAAGCGGCCGGGCCGCTTTGGAATCTTTGGCCAGTTGTGGTTCCAGGTGCTGGCCGGCACCGTGATAGGCGTATTGCTGGGCTGGCTGCAGCCGGACCTGGGTTCGGCGATGAAGCCGCTGGGTGATGGCTTCATCAAGCTGATCCGGATGATGATCGGACCGATCATCTTCGTCACCGTGGTGCACGGTATCGCCGGCATGCGCGACATGCGCAGCGTGGGCCGGCTGGCGCTGAAGTCGCTGATCTACTTTGAGGGGATCACCATCCTCGCGTTGATCGTCGGTCTGGTGGCGGTGGATCTGTGGAAGCCCGGCGCCGGCATGAACATCGACGCGGCGACCATCGACATGGCCAGCATCCAGGGCTATGTGCACACCGCCCATGACCAGTCGATCGTGACCTACATCATGGCCATCATCCCCAACACCCTGGTCAGCGCGTTCACCGAGGCGCACGTGCTGCAGGTGCTGTTCGTGGCCGTGCTGTTCGGCGTGGCCCTGGCTGCCGTTGGCGAGCGCGGCAAGCCGGTGATGGACGTGATCGAGAGCGCCTCTGGCGCGCTGTTCAAGATCATCGGCTACATCATGTACGTGGCACCGATCGGCGCGTTTGGTGCCATCGCCTTCACCGTAGGCCAGTTCGGTGCCGCCTCGCTGCTGTCGCTCGGCGAGCTGATCATCGAGTTCTTCGTGGTCTGCGGGCTGTTCACCGTGCTGGTGCTGGGCAGCGTGTGCTGGTGGACCGGTGCCAGTCTGTGGCGCCTGCTGGGTTACCTGCGCGACGAGATCATCATCGTTGCGGCCACCACCTCCACCGAAACGGTGCTGCCGCGCCTGATCGAGAAGATGAAGAAGCTGGGCTGCGAAGAGGGGGTGGTCGGTTTCGTGATTCCTGCCGGCTACTCGTTCAACCTGGATGGCACCTGCCTGTACCTGACCACGGTGGCGATCTTCCTTGCCCAGGCCACCAATACCGAACTGACCGTGTGGCACCAGCTGGGCCTGATCGCCGTGCTGCTGCTGACCTCCAAGGGTGCTGCGGGCGTGGCCGGTGCGGCGTTCGTGGTGCTGGCGGCGACCCTTGGCACCACCGGCACCATTCCGGTGGCCAGCATCGCCTTGATCCTCGGTATCCACCGCATCCTGGCTGAAGGCCTGACCTTCGTGAACCTGATCGGCAATGCCATCGCCGTGCTGGTGATCGCCAAGTGGGAAGGCAAGCTGGATGAAAAGACCATGGCCGCGCAGATCGGCACCCGCCGAACCCGGCAACGCCTGCTCGGCGTGCAGCCCGCCTGAGGCAATGGCCTGAGTCCTGACGGCCGCTGCGGTGGCCTCCACTGAATGCATCACCTTGGCGCCGGCGGCGCCGGGAAGGGAGAGAACATGTCGCAGTTCCTGCGTACCCCGCTGTACCTGCTGCTTGCCAGCGCACTGGCAACGCCTGCGTTCGCCGCTGAACGCAGCATCCCCGAGGGCATCGACCTGACCCTGGACCTGGTCGGCAACGTGGCCCACAACCCGGTGGGCGGTGTTGAACAGGGCACCGAAGGTTCGTACTGGGTGATGGCCCAGTCGAAGTTCGACCTGGACAAACTGTTCGGCGTGCACGGCACCGAGGTGGATGCACAGTGGGCCTGGTTCGCCGGGCGCAACCTGGCGCGCGAGAAGATCGGCAATTCGATCAGCGCACAGCAGACCTGGCGACCGGTAGCCGGCGGCCGCCTGACCCGGCTGACCCTTCGTCACCGCTTCGACAATGGCCTGAGCATCCTCGCCGGCCGTGCGCCGGTGAACAGCTACTTCAACAACTCGCCGCTCAACTGCGTGTTCATGAGCAACGCGATGTGCCTGACGCCCTATGGCGCGATCACCGACCTGGGCATCACTGCCTACCCGAATTCGTCCTGGGCCGGCCTCGTGCGCTACGACGTGAATGACCGCTGGTATGCGCAGGCGGGCGTGTTCGACTACAACAACGAGCTGAACAAGCCCGGCAAGAACGGCCTGGATTTCTCGGTGGGCGAGGGCACCGGCACCATCAGCGCCTACGAAGTGGGCTACCAGACGTCCTTCGCGAACGATCGCCTGCCGCGTACCTACCGCATCGGCATGTACCGCAACAGTGATGGTGGCAAGAGCTCGTACTTCGATGCCAACGGCAATTCGGCGGCGCTGACCGGCAAGCCGACGGCCGTACAGGACGGTGCGCGCATGGGCGTGTACGCGATGGGCGACCAGACCGTCTGGCGCGGCGAGGGCAAGCGCAACCTGGCCGTGTTTGGCCGGGTCTACGTCAATACCGGCAACGAGGCGCCGGTCGATCATTTCGTGTCGGCGGGCTTCGTCAAGACCGGCACCTTCGCCGGCCGCGACCAGGACACCCTGGCCATGTTCGTCTCCAACACGCATTTCAGCGACGAACAGATCGGCTTCCTGCGTGATCGCCGCAACCGTTACGGCGGTACCGGTGCACCGCATGCCGACGAAATCATCACCGAGCTCAGCTACGGCTGGGCGGTAAAGAAGGGCATCCGCCTGATGCCGAACCTGCAGTACGTCATCAATCCAGACCCGATCTACGCGCCAACGCGCACCACCAACATCCCCGATGCGCTGATTGTCGGTCTGCGCGTGGATGTGCATTTCGCCCAGCTGTTCGGCTGGTGATCCATCGCCCCAGGAGATCCCCCATGATCATCGACTGCCACGGCCACTACACCACGGCCCCCGCCGGCCACGATGCGTTCCGCAAGGCGCAGGTGGCCCGCTTCAACGACCGCTCGCTGCCGGCGGCGGTCTATCCCACGATCAGCGACGATGAGCTGCGCGACAGCGTGGAGGCCAACCAGCTGCGCCTGCTGCGCGAGCGCGGTGCGGACATGACCATCTTCTCGCCGCGCGCCAGCACCATGGCCCACCACATCGGCGACGAGCAGGTGAGCACCGAGTGGACGCGCCACTGCAACGACCTGATCGCGCGGGTGGTGCAGCTGTACCCGGATCAGTTCATCGGCGTGTGCCAGCTGCCGCAGTCGCCAGGCGTACCGATTGCGCGTTCCGTGGCCGAGCTGGAGCGCTGCGTGAACGAGCTTGGTTTCGTCGGCTGCAACCTCAACCCCGATCCCTCCGGCGGCCACTGGGATGGCCTGCCGTTGACCGATCGTTCCTGGTACCCGTTCTTCGAGAAGATGGTGGAACTGGACGTACCGGCCATGGTGCACGTGTCGGGCAGCTGCAATGACAATTTCCACGCCACCGGCGCGCACTACCTGAACGCCGATACCACCGCTTTCATGCAGTTCCTGCAGGGCGATCTGTTCCGTGACTTCCCGGAGCTGCGCTTCATCATCCCGCATGGCGGTGGTGCGGTGCCGTACCATTGGGGCCGCTTCCGGGGCCTGGCGGACATGCTGGGCAAGCCGCCGCTGGCCGAGCACGTGATGAAGAACGTCTACTTCGATACCTGCGTGTACCACCAGCCCGGCATCGACCTGCTGTTCGAGGTGATCGACATCGACAACATCCTGTTTGGTTCGGAAATGGTGGGCGCGGTGCGTGGCATCGACCCGCAGACCGGCCATTTCTTCGATGACACCCGGCGCTACGTGGATGCGCTGCCGTTGTCCGAGGGCGATCGCCATAAGGTGTTCGAAGGCAACGCGCGGCGGGTCTACCCGCGGCTGGACGCACAGCTGAAGGCGAGGGGGCTGTGATGGCCGCGTTCCAGAAGGATGCCGACTGGCTGGACTACTGCGCCAACCCCAGCCGCCCGACGTTCGTACCGCCGCCAGGTGCGGTGGACGCGCACTGCCATGTGTTCGGTCCGGGCGATGTATTCCCGTATGCACCCGAGCGCAAGTACACGCCCTGCGACGCGGGCAAGGCGCAGCTGTTCGCGCTGCGGGATTTTCTCGGGTTCAGTCGCACCGTGATCGTGCAGGCGACGTGCCATGGTGCCGACAACCGCGCCCTGCTCGATGCGCTGCAGGCCAGCGGCGGCCTGGCCCGTGGCGTGGCCACCGTGCGCGATACGGTCAGCGACGAGGAGCTGCAGCAGCTGCATGCAGCGGGCGTGCGCGGCGTGCGCTTCAACTTCGTGCGCCGGCTGGTCGATCCCAAGCCGGATGCCTATTACCGCGCCATCATCGACCGCATCGCGCCGCTGGGCTGGCACGTGGTGGTGTACTTCGAAGCCGCCGACCTGGGCGAGCGCTGGAAGTTCTTCACCTCGTTGCCGACGACGGTGGTGGTCGACCACATGGGCCGGCCGGACGTGAGCCAGCCGGTGGACGGGCCGGAGTTCCAACGCTTCGTGAAGTTGATGGCCGAGCACGGCAACGTGTGGAGCAAGGTCAGCTGCCCGGAGCGGCTGTCGCGGGTGGGGCCGCCGGGGTATGCCGACGTCGTGCCGTTCGCGCGGCACCTGGTGGAGCGTTTCCCCGATCGTGTGCTGTGGGGCACGGATTGGCCGCACCCGAACATGAAGGACCACATGCCCGATGACGGGCGCCTGGTGGATGTGATTCCGCACATCGCGCCGACGCCGGAGCTGCAGCAGAAGCTGCTGGTGGACAACCCGATGCGGTTGTACTGGGGCGGGTAGAGCCGAGCTCACGCTCGGCTGCTTTCTACGGGGTGCATTGAGCCGAGCGTGGGCTTGGCTCTACGTGGGGCAACCGGCGCGGTCTGTCTCTGGCCGTAGAGCCGAGCCTGTGCTCGGCTGCTTTCTGCGGGGGGCCTTGAGCCGAGCATGGGCTCGGCTCTCCAAAGGCATCCACGCATGGCGTGGATCTATTTCAGCCGCGCGCCAGCGCCAGCAGCCGCCCGGCGATCCGCTCCAGCGGAACCTGCTCCTCCGCCGCGCCCAGCTTGAACGCTGAACCGGGCATGCCCCAGACCACGCTGGTGGCTTCGTCCTGCACCAAGGTCGGGGCGCCGGCCTGGCGCATCTCCAGCAGGCCGCGTGCGCCGTCGTCGCCCATGCCGGTGAGGATGGCGCCGATGGCATTGCCACCGGCGGCCTGCGCCACCGAGCGGAACAGCACGTCCACTGCTGGCTTGTGCCGGTTCACTGCAGGGCCGTCATCCACGCGGCAACGCCAGCGCGCACCGTCGCGGATGATGCGCAGGTGCTTGCCGCCGGGCGGCAGGTAGGCATGGCCGGGCAGTACGGCTTCACCGTCGCTCGCCTCGCGAACGGCCATCGCCGAGTGGCGGTCCAGGCGTTCGGCGAAGGCGGTGCTGAAGCTGGCCGGCAGGTGCTGGGTCATCACCACGGCCGGAGCGTCGGCCGGCAGGCCTTCCAGCACCACGCGCAGCGCTTCGGTGCCGCCGGCTGACGAGCCGATCGCAATCAGGCGGTCGGTGGTGCGGAACTGCGGCGCGGCCGGGCGCACGGACGGCGCCGCATCCAAGATGAGTTTGGGTGCGGCGGTGCGCACCAGCGGGCGCACGCGAGAGCGGGCGGCCATCTTGACCTTGGCGATGATCTCATCGGCGTAGGCCTGCAGGCCGCGCGACACATCGAGCTTGGGCTTCGAAACGAAATCGACCGCACCCAGGGCCAGCGCCTGCAGCGTGGTGTCGGCACCGCGCTCGGTCAGCGAGGAGATCATCACCACCGGCAGCGGATGCAGGCGCATCAGGTTTTCCAGGAAGGCCAGACCGTCCATGCGTGGCATTTCCACGTCCAGGGTGATCACGTCCGGGGCCAGGCGCTTGATCTTCTCGCGTGCGAGCAGCGGGTCGGCGGCGGTGCCGACCACGTCGATGCCCGGATCGCTGGACAGGATCTCGGTCAGCATCTGCCGTACGACGGCGGAGTCGTCGACGATCAGGACCCGGCAGGGGGCGTTGCCGGGCAGGCTCATTCGAACAGCTCCACGCCACCGGTGACCGGGGCCTTGGACAGGCGCGCACGCACGGCCGATTCGGTCGCGGCCACCTCGGCTTCGTGCGCATGCGGCAGGCGCTGCACCACCACGCGGCCGGTATCGGCGAAGAACCAGATCTTGCGCGGATGGATGCCGCACAGGTCTTCGGCGATGATCGGGATGTGCTCGGCCTGCAGGTACTGGCGTACGAATTCGGCATTGCGCGTGCCGACCGGATTGCTGGTGAAGCCCTTCAGTACGTTGGCGCCGCCGAACACCTTGGCTTCGATGCGCTTGCGGTGTGCGCCGCGCTTGAGCATGTCGTTGATCAGCAGTTCCATCGCATAGCTGCCGTAGCGCGCGGGCGCGCCGTCGCCGGCGTTGCCTTCGGGCAGGAGGAAGTGGTTCATGCCGCCGATTTTCAGCACCGGATCGCGCAGGCAGGCGGCCACGCAGGAGCCCAGCGTGGTGGTCAGCGCGGTGGTGTCATCGACCACCAGGTACTGGGTCGGCAGCAGCTTGGCGGCGACGGTCTTGAACCGCGCGTCCTGATAACGCATCACCTCGTCGGTGCGCAGGACGGCGCTCATGCGCCGGCCCCCTGTGCGCGGCGGTACAGGGTGCGGCCGCAGGGCTGGATCAGGTCGGCGGCGTGCAGGTAGTTCTCCGAATGGCCGGTGTAGAGCAGGCCGTCATCGTTGAGGTGATGCACCAGGCGGCCGAGGATGGCGCGCTGGGTCGGCTTGTCGAAGTAGATCATCACGTTACGGCAGAACAGTGCGTCGAACGGACCGCCGACGTCGTAGCGTGGGGCTAGCAGGTTCAGCGGACGGAAGTCGATCAGTTCGTGCAGGGCGGGCAGCACCCGGCACTGGCCCTCGTTAGGACCGCTGCCGCGCTGGAAGTACCGGCGACGCAGGTCCGGGTCGAGATTGGTGACGCGGTCGATGTTGTAGACGCCGCGGCTGGCGGTGGCCAGCACCTGGGTGTCGACGTCCGTGGCGACGATGCGCACCGGCGGCTTCAACGTACCGAACGCCTCGCAGGCGGTGATGGCCATGGAGTAGGGCTCCTCACCGGTGGAAGCGGCGCACGACCACAGCAACAGCGGGCTGCGACTGGAGCGCTGCTGCAGTTCCTCGCGCAGCTTGTCGAAGTGGTGCGGCTCGCGGAAGAACGAGGTGAGGTTGGTGGTCAGCGCGTTGGTGAACGCCTGCCACTCATCGCCGCCGTCCTGTTCCAGATGGTCCAGGTACTGCTGGAAGCTGCGCATGCCCAACGTACGCAGGCGGCGCGACAGGCGGCCGTACACCATGTCGCGCTTTGCCGGCGCAAGGGCGATGCCCACGCGCTGGTAGATCAGGTCGCAGACACGGCGGAAATCACGGTCGGCGAACTCGAATTCGCGGGGGCCGGTGACGATGGGGGTGGGACTGTTCACGGGGGACGTGTCCATCGGCGGGGGCGGCGGCACAAGCCGCCGCCGGGATCAGAATTCCTGCCAGTCGCCGTCGCTGGGGGCGACGAAGCTGGAGCTGGAGGACGGGCTGGCACTGGAACGTCGGGCCGGCGTCGGTGCGGTGGACGGCTGCGGGCGACGCGCCACCGCGGCGGGTGCCGGCGCGACGCGGGCGGTGACCGCCTTCACGGCAGCGGCCACCTGGTTGTCGAGGCGGAAGATCGCCACGGCGTCGGCCAGCTGCGCGGCCTGGTCTTCCATCGCGCGTGCGGCGGCGGTGGCTTCTTCGACCAGTGCGGCGTTCTGCTGGGTGGTTTCGTCCATCTGCACCACGGTCTGGTTGACCTGCTCGATGCCGGCGGACTGTTCCTGCGACGCGGCGGAGATCTCGGCCATGATGTCGGTGACGCGCTGCACCGAGGCGACGATCTCGCCCATGGTGCTGCCGGCCTGGTGCACCAGGCTGGAGCCTTCGGCGACCTTGCCGACCGAGTCGTCGATCAGGCCCTTGATCTCCTTGGCTGCGGCGGCCGAGCGCTGGGCGAGCGTGCGCACTTCGCTGGCGACCACGGCGAAGCCGCGGCCCTGTTCACCGGCACGCGCTGCTTCCACCGCGGCATTCAGGGCCAGGATGTTGGTCTGGAACGCAATGCCGTCGATGACGCTGATGATTTCAGCGATCTTCTTCGAGGAGGCTTCGATGGCCGACATGGTGGTGACCACCTGGTTGACCACACTGCCGCCCTGCGACGCCACGCCCTGAGCGCCGATGGCGAGTTGGTTGGCCTGGCGGGCGTGCTCGGCGTTCTGGCGCACGGTGGAGGTCAGTTCCTCCATCGACGCTGCGGTTTCCTCCAGGTTGGCAGCCTGCTGCTCGGTACGGCGCGACAGATCGCTGTTGCCCGAGGCGATTTCGCCGGCGGCGAGGGTGATGCTGGAGGCGCTGGCCTGGATCTGGCCGACGATCTGGGTCAGCTGGCTGACGGTGCTGTTGGCATCGTCGCGCATGCGGGCGAACACGCCCTGATAGTCACCCTGCATGCGCGTGGTCAGGTCGCCTTCGGCGATCGCCGACAGCAGTTGCGAGAGCTTGCCGAGGTTGTCATCGCTGACCGCCATCATCGCGTTGAGGTTTTCCAGCATCAGGCGGAAATCGTGATCGAAGTGCTGCGTATCGCCACGGCGGCTGAAGTCACCGGCGGCGGCTGCAGCGGCCAGCTGCTTGATCTCTGCGTTGATGCGGCCGAGGTTGGCCTTGACCGTGTCCACGGTGGTGGTCATGGCGGCCTTCTCGCCCGGGTAGCGGGCGACGTCGCGGCTGAGGTCGCCGACGGCGTACTGCTTCACCACGTCCAGAACGTCGTGCAGGGTCTGCACGTGGCTGCCGACCAGGGTGTTGGTCTCCTGCACCATGAGGCCGTACTCGCCGGGGAAGGCGCTGGCGTCCATGCGATAGCTCAGTTCACCATCGTCGTGGCGGCGGGCCATCTCGCGCTGGCCGCTGATGACCGCGTGCAGCTGCTGCTGCATGCCGGACATGGCCTCCAGCAGGCGACCGGTTTCGTCATGCGGCTGCGGGCCGATGTGGCTGTCGAGCTTGCCGCGCGCGATGCCTTCGGCAACGGCGGTGGCCTGCTTCAGCGGGCCGGCGATGCGGTTGCCGATGATCCAGCTCAGGGCGAGCACGATCAGCACCAGCACGCCGCCGGCCACGGTCATCACGCCGGTGAAGGCCCAGGCTTCGTGCTGCACGTCGTCCATGTAGACGCCGGTGGTGACCACCCACTGCCACGGTGCGTACATGCCGGCATAGGTGACCTTGTCGATCAGGCCTTCGCTGCCGGGCTTGCCGGTCTTGTAGTAGGTGAAGCCGCCGCCGAGGCGTGCCATGCCGACCTGCAGGTAGTAGATCGGCACGCCGTCATCGGAGGTGTAATCCTTCTGCACGGTGCCGACGCGCTTCGGCGCGAACGGGTGCATCAGCACGCGGTACTGGGTATCCAGCACGTTGTAGTAATCGGCATCGTGGTTGGCGCGCATCACGTTCAGCGCCTGCAGGGCGGAGGCCTTGGCGGCTTCTTCGCTGAGCTCGCCGCTCTCGGCCAGGCGCTTGTAGTGGTCGAGCACGCCGTAGGTGAGTTCGACCTGGGTCTTCAGGGCGTCCTTGCGGGTCTTGGTGAGGTCCAGGTACTGCATGCGGGCGGCGATCACCGACAGCGCGATCACGCCGATCGCGATGAGCAGCGTCAGCAGGTTGAGCTTGCGCCGGACGGAGAGGTTGCTGAAGTAGTGTTGCCAGCGATGCAGGAGGTTCATGAAGCAGACCAGGTCGAGACGGGCGGGCGGCGCCAGTACCGGTCAGGGCGCGGCAGGCCGTGACAGAACGGTTATCGGCCGGGAGCGGGGAGATTTGAGGGTTACGCACTTTGGGTATTCAGGGTTCCTTGCAGCGGCGGCGGCTGCGGCGCTGCCTGCGGCAGGCTCTTTGAAGCCACGGCGAAAGCAACGGCAACAGCGGTCTGTCGGCGTTTCGCTATGTCGAGGGAGGCGGGCCGGGGTGGGCAGGCGGGACACGCGGTGAATACGTCCATGTAGCTCGTAGGCGCCTTCCGT